>CAZWGG010000050.1:0-15024 GCA_964633305.1 uncultured Bacteroidales bacterium | reverse complement strand
TATCTTGAAAAGCGAAAACCACGGATTAAAAAACAGGTAAAATTTTTCTACCCGGGTATTAAATAATTTTGCAAAAAGAAAATGGCCTACTTCGTGAATTATCACTAGTATTGATAAACTAAGTAATAACTGGCCTATCTGAATTAGTACATCCATGTATTTTATAATTATATTCTATTTCAAATTCATGCAAAAATAAGATGATAATTTAAAAACCAACCAAAAAGTATTGAAAAAACATTTTATACATTAAATAAGTTCTCGTGTAACTATTCTTGTATTGTAATCACAATCGGAATAATCTTCAAGTGAAGGCTTAGAGATGAAAGTTATTTTTCCCATGACCTTTTCAATTACATCGGACATTTCAAGAAAACCGATATTGTCTTTTAAAAATTCTTCAACAACTATTTCATTTGCTGCATTAAGAATGCAAGGCATGTTCCCTCCTTTATTTAGTGCATAATAAGCAAGATCAAGATTTCGAAATATTGAAACATCGGGTTTTTCAAATGTAAGGCTTGGATAGTCAAAAAAATTAAATCGTGGAAAGTTTGAACTAAGCCTGTTGGGATAACCTAATGCATATTGTATAGGGAGATGCATATCCGGTAAGCCCATTTGTGCTTTCATTGAACCATCATTAAATTGAACAATAGAATGTATGATGGATTGGGGATGCACAATAACATCTATCTGGCTGGGAAGCAAATCAAATAACCATTTTGCTTCAATAATTTCAAGTCCCTTGTTCATTAAAGTAGCTGAATCGATGGTTATTTTATCACCCATACACCAATTTGGATGTATCAATGCTTCTTTTTTTGAAATACTTTTTAATTGTTCCCTTGATTTTCCCCTGAATGGGCCTCCCGAAGCAGTTAAATATATTTTTTCAATACAGCTTGGTTGTTCTCCGGCAAGACATTGAAATATAGCGGAATGTTCAGAATCGACAGGATAGATATTACTCTTGTATTGTTGAGACAAATCTTTAATGTATTCACCTGCAACAACCATTGTTTCTTTATTTGCCAGTGCAATATTTTTACCTGATTTTATGGCTGAAATTGTTGGAATAAGGCCAACAAAACCAACCATAGCAGTTAAAACAATATCTGCATCGGAATTGGCGGCTACCTCCGTAATTGGACTATTTCCTGCCATTACTTTTATTGGTAAAGCGGATAAGGCATCGGCCACTTCAGTATAACATTTTTCATTGCCAATAACCACAATTCGAGGGTTGTATTTCAAAGCTTGATTAACCAATAAGTCGACATTACATCCTGCTGTGATGGCTTCGAGTTCAAATTTATCAGTATGATTGTTAATAACCTCTAAAGCTTGTGTGCCAATTGAACCGGTTGATCCTAGTATAGCTATTTTTTTTTTCATTAACAGACCGGGCGTTAAAAAGTAATAAAATCTTGAGGATCAAGAGGAGTACCATTATACCAAAGTTCAAAATGAAGATGAGGACCGGTTGTCAACTCTCCGGAATTACCAATTATTGCTATTGGTTCACCCACTTTTACAAAATCGCCCTGTCTTTTTAATAATTCAGCGTTGTGTTTATAAACCGACAACAAGTTATTGGCATGCTGAATATGAATTACATATCCTGTTTCCAGTGTCCAGGTTGCCATAATAACTGTTCCGTCTAAAGTAGATTTAACTACTTCATTCGGTGCAGCTACTATATCTAATCCGTAATGGTTATTTTTAGTATCAAATGAATTTGTCACCAGCCCTTTTATTGGAGGGAAAAAGTGTGTGTGTGCAACTGATGACATAGATAGGTTATTCTTGTCAGAAGTTAGATTAAACTGACCCTCCTGTTCAACCATTTGTCGAAGCAATGAATCCTCTGTAGAACGGCTAAATGATATGTTTTCGTACTGAACATTTGTATCAGAGTAATTATCAAAATTATCAGGGTCTTCTCCTGATATAATTTTACGAAGGTTCTCAAAATACTTGTCACGTTTTGTCATTTCTTTTTCAAGAGAATCTAATAATGTAACATTGGAATAAATATGTTTAACAGCTTCTTCATCCGGATAACCGGGTATAAATTCTCTTACCGGGGTATAAGCAATTATTAAAATCACAATAGTTAAGAATAACAATATAGTTGACCCTATTATAGTAAATACATTGAGCTTGGACAGTTTAAGGTTTAAAACTTCCTCGTATGTTTCATCACGGTAAATTGACAACCTGTATTTATGTCTGAACCTTTCAAGAAAGGATTTCTTTTTTTTGTTTTTTCCCATAATGGTTTTATAGATTTTTTACAAAGATATAAAAGATTTAAGCTTTTTTTAGTCAGTTATTTTTAATACGGTAAATTACCGGTCTACTTCAAAGCACTTATTTTAGATACTTGATAGAGGTGATATTACAAAAATCATAGTATAGGTAAGTTATACTATTGATCAATGTGGTGGTAAATCGAAAAAATCTTGTATCAATATTTTACCAGACTGATATAGATAAGAAAATAGTAAAAGCCTACTGAGTGGCATAAAAGCTAAAATGTCTCAGAGATTTTTAATAAAATAAATTAGGAACAGTAACGCCGCTAATTTTTATTATTGTTTCAGCAAACTTAATCTCGATTCAGGTATAATCTCACCTGTTTCACGCAATTCATATTCAAATCCAGTTTCACGCTTAATTATGCGTTTAATTTTAACGGTTTTTTTTCCATCCAAAAACACCAATTGTGCTGGCCTAAATTTAGCTATCATTTATTAAAATATTTCGGTTAATAATTATATCCTTTATTCAAATTTAATACTGAACAATTAAATTAGCAAGACAGATTAGAATATAGTATAGACATTGGTTTATAATTTTTTGTTAATTTGAGTTAAAAGATGCTTTTTGTAGAAATTTGTCTGAACAAATTCATCGATTAGTGTCAGAAAAAAAAGATTTTCTGATTTTTAATCGTAAAAAAGTGAAATAATTCTCCATTTATGGTATCTAATAAAATAAGTATTAAACATAAATCAGGAAGACATAATATGTCAAAAAAAGAAAACACAGAAAAAAATGTACTGCGGTTCATCTGCCAGTTAGTTTACTTGATACAATAAGTGAGTTCAAGGCAAAGACAGGTAAAAGTCAAAGCGGATTACTTATTGAACTGATTGAAAAAGGATTAGGCATTTCTCAACATGATCAGAAAGAAAACAGCATATTTTTCTTTGTAAAAGTTCGGATAGATACTTCTAAAATGTTGGAATTTGGGCAAAAACTTTAAAGTGGCGAACTTGACACAAGCCAAATTATAATAACTTGCTGCTTAA
The DNA here is from genome assembly GCA_964633305.1 of uncultured Bacteroidales bacterium. Taxonomy (GTDB): domain Bacteria; phylum Bacteroidota; class Bacteroidia; order Bacteroidales; family UBA10428; genus CAZWGG01. Next base: position 11,704 of record CAZWGG010000050.1, on the reverse strand, counting down.
AAGACGATCCCTCAGTTGGGATGAGTTTTTGACAAGCAGAGTGGGATTTTTAAGAAATGCTAATTTTTGAATTAGCACTTTGACTGATGATCAATATAACATTTTATAATTACTTGATATGATGGTTTAAAATGAACTCAATATCATTACTTTTGAAACTTAAGTTATTTAATTGTTTTCATGTAGTAATATATAATTATGCGTTATAAAAATTAACAACCAACATGTGTCAGTAACTTAATACACTAATATATTCTTACTATATTTCTCACCTATTCAATCACAATTCGTTTTGATGAAAGATATTTGTTTAATGAAGTACCCACTATAATTTCAAACTCAAGCGGGTCCCGTGAAATTTTTCTAAAATCTTTTAATTCTTTAACAGGTCTTACAACCGATGCTACCTTATTTCTGATGTATAGCTGAACGATTTCTTCCTCCTTCCTATCCCCTGGTATTTGCAATCTTTACAACAACATTCGCATGTTCATTTGCTTTTATTTTACCTGGGTATACAGAAAGTTTTTTATATAAATAAGATGTATAACTTATCCCATACCCATGAGGATATAGAGGTTCGTTAGGTACATCGAAGGATTTGATGGAGAATCTATTATCAGGATTTAAGGATGTCCTGTATTTTTAGTACTGTAAAATGTCGGTATCGGCACCTGACCCATATTTCTTGGTATTGTTGTAACCTGTTTTGCCGAAGAATTAATATCTCCATTCAATATCTTTGCTACAGCCTCTTCATTCATAGTTTCCTGAGGCAAGGCATATAGTATGGCCGTTGTTTCTTCACTAATTTTGTTGATGGTTAATGGCCTGCCTGTTAGTATAAGTGTTATTGTTGGTTTTCTTGTATTCATTATTTGGAAATTCAAATTATATATGAAACATCAATCTCAAATTAATCTGTAGGGAGCAAAAAATAACTTGTCCTAATTCATTGGAAAGCTGAACTGCCTGGTTTATTTAGGTATAATTTGGGTTAATATATTAACCCATTATTAAAAAAAAGTTAAGTGTATGTTAATATTATATACAAGAAATTTTGGAAAAAAGAAAATAACCTTTATATTTGTTATCGCTTTAGAGGATCAAATTCAGAATTTTAACAAATTAATTTTCATATTAAATTTACAGAAGAGGATTATTTTTCTAATATGATTTAATATTAGACGAGATAGTATTTTGATAGATGGAGTCGGGTGAAATAAATTTTATTCTTCAAAGTTAAGTGAAAATAAGTGTTTTTGTCTTAAGATATTTTGCTAATTGACCAAATAGGGATGTGTCCAGTCGCGAGGATAGCATGGTGTATAGGGAGATATGTTAGAGGCATGAAATAGTTAAGTTAAAATTACTTATGTCCTAAAATCCGCTAGTTAATTTATTATTTTGAGGTACTAAACAAAAAAAATTTTCTTTTGCAAAAGATATCCAATTAAGTGTTAAATAGCATAATGATGAAAGATGCCATTGGTAATCCCAATGTGCCGGGAAAGGATTTGCCAAGAATGAAGGAGATTACTTTTTTTGATCGTAAATAAGTTTTTCGTTGCACTACCAATGACAGAAATCCATTATATCGTTGATATTAAGCTGCATAATGGTTTAATCTATTAATCAATACCAATGAAAGAGACTTAGTCATTTCACATTGTGGATAAAAAAGATATTGGCATTCAGAATGACAAATGATTGATTTGATTCATTGTACGTTAACATTAACTTATAGATTTTAGGTATTATTTCATTTTAGTATAATGATATGTACCAAAGAATTGTATGAAAAGCTTAAAATAATTGTAAACTAAAAAATGTATGCTATCAAATTTTCTTGATAATAAAATAGATATAAAATTTCATCATTTAGGATTAGCCGTTAAAAAACCTGAAATTGTAAGGAAATTTTTAGTCTCACTTGGGTATAAGCCTCAAAAAGAATTGATTAACAAGATATTTAATGTATACATTCAATTTCATGAACATGAATTTATGCCTAAAATAGAGTTAATCTATAAATATAAAGATTCCACTCCAATTGATAAAATACTTCAATATGATGATGCCCAGATATACCACATTTGCTATAAATGTACAGATATCAAGAAGGTTATCCTGGGACTTAAAAATATAGGACTTAAAGCAGTCTGTATTTCTCGTGGCACGAAAGATTTTCCGTTTTCATTTTATTATATTAAGGGAATCGGATTAATAGAGTTATTAGAAGATAACAATAAAGTCAATCAATAAATCAATGAATGAATTTATTCCACAAATTATTACAAATGGTAACTATAATATTTATGGAATATTAAGGAAAAGAAAGTTATCAAAAGAAATATTTATTATACTGCCGGCAAATACAGGTACAAGAATTGGTCCTCAAAGAATATTTACAGAGATTGCGATGGCATTATTCAAAAATAATATTTCTTCTTTTTGCGTTGATTTGCCACCTCATGGAGATAGTTATGACAATGAGATAACAAATTTTAAAGGCTCTTTTTTCGAAATTCTTGATCAGAAATATTCGTTTTATTTGAATGCAATTATTGAATATCTGCAAGAAAATTATGATTTTGAAAAATTTAGTTTAATGAGTATTTCGTATGGTTGTATACCATCCTTTTCTTATGCACTAAAACACGAAATAAACAGACTTGTATTGTTGTCACCGGATAATTTAATTGGAGGATTAGAGAGTATCAATAAAAAAAATTTAAAAAGCTATTACTTAAAAATTTTTAACAGAGCTACATGGCTTAAATTAATAAAGTTTAAACTTAATTATAAAATCATTTTTAGAAATATATATTCTTCAAAGAATAAAAGGGTTAGGTACGGGATAAAGGGAAAAGATATAAGAAGGTACAATAATTTTACCATGCTAAATATTTTTGGAGAGAAAGATAAAAATCAAAAGTATTTTATTGACCATTGGGATAAGCAAATTGAAAAGTATGGCATAAAAAAATACAATTATCAAATAATAAAAAATTCTGACCATAGTTTTTTTGGCTGGCAGTTTAAAAGAGATGTAGAAAGAAAAATTGTTGCTTGGTTAGGCATTGAAAATAAATAATTTCGAGACATCGTATATTTAAAATAAATTCTCATCAATATTTAAAAGAATTAATGAAGGAAGATCTTTATTATATTAACATTAATGATCAGGCTCACCTTGTGCATGAACATATACCTATTGAAGTAAAAGAAAAACCTTACATTTTTTTAAATCCTATTTTTGATGAAAAAAAACGTGGCCAGAGGTTTTATGCTGAAACAGCAAGGGAATTTTGTGAAAATGGCATCCCCGTTATTCGGTTCGATTATTATGGAACGGGCGATAGTGAAGGGCACTTGATTGATATGAACTTAAATAATATTGAAAAAATAGTAAGAAGATTTATTGAAACTTTTAAAGATAAATATAAAGTTCAAAAAATTAATTTATTTGGACTGCGATTAGGCGCTGATATAGCAATTAGTGTTGCTGAAAATAACCCCCAGGATGTACATACTCTTATTTTAGTAGAACCTGTTGTTAAAGGGAAACGCTATTTGATTGAACAACGTTCAAGAAGAAAAATGTTCTATAAACTCAACAATATGAGTGAAGTTAAAGATGAAATAGTTTTTAATGGAAAGACTTACGAAGACCATCAGGGGTATCCAATTTCCAGTGAGAATTTGTTTTTCTTAAATAATCTTGATTCAATAAACACACGAATAATTAACAAGGATATATTATTGGTAAAACTTAATGCCATTTCTTCCCGGAAATTAATTTTACAATTGCATCAATGTTTAGAGAAGCAAAATAATGTGAACCATGTTAATTATTCATGTGATGATTTTTGGTCAAGTCTTGAATCTATTTCTACAAAAGGATTAACAGATAAAATTCTTGGAGAAGTTATGAGTTGTAACTCAAGTGTTTCAAGTATTTTATAATTTTCCATATCAAATAAAATAAAAATTCATCTATATGCTAAAAATATTTAGAAAAAAACAAAAAGATATTAACGAGAGTGAATATTTCAAGGAAATATGTGATGCTTTGAAAGAAATAATGCCCCAAGAATTGAGAAATAAGGAGTTAAAAGGAGACACTAAAATAGATACATTAGGAATAGATTCAATAAAATACATAAACCTATTTATAAGCCTTGAAGAAATTATAGGAAAAGAACTGGAAGATATTGTAGATTCTATTGATTTAGCTTCTATTACGACCATTGATGATATTGTTAATTTGGTGAGAGAACTTCAGAAAAATTAGCAAAAGAACATGAGAAAATATGTGTTACAAACATATAATAAACTTCAAACTAATAGTAAAAACTATATTGTATATTTTGAACGGAATAAAAGGTTTGTTAAAACATTTAGTGAGTTTCATCGCGATGTTGAGGCAAACATTTCCCGTCTTAATTATCTCAAGAAAAACAAACCGGTTGAAAATGTGGCTATCCTGGGGCCAACATCTTATGAATGGATGGTTTTTGATTTTGCATGTATGATAGGTGGCTATCGTTCAATAGCTCTCCCTGAAACCTATTCGCAAGAAAACATAGACAAGATACTGAAAGAAGTTGAAGTTGATATTCTTTTATGTGATTTTTCACTAAAAGATCAGTTTCTTTTTAACGGGGTTGAAAAGTATTATTATCGTTGCTATGAGCTTCAGGAAAAAGACTTCGAGAAACTCGATCAATTATCATCAAACAAAATAGCAAAAAAACATAATAATATACGGGAAGATTACACGATAGTTTTTTCTTCAGGAACATCAGAGAATATAAAAAAGATTACCTGGAGTTTACCTGGCATTAATGAAAATAGAACATTTCTACAACGATTAAAACTCATTTTTCATTTCATTAGCTATAAATTCAGTTTCTGGCCGAGAAGCAATAATAAAGTAATTATTTTCATGCCTTTTTCTCACCCGATTAATCGCGTGGTAGCCAATAATGCTTTTGCACAAAAAATTAATATTGTTTTGTCCGATCCTAAGAATGCGCTCAAACACCTAATTAAAGAGAAACCTAACATTATGTTTACTATTCCACTAGTATATGATGCTATAGCACAAAACATAAAGTTACGAATAAACAAATTCTCTCGCTTTCAAAAAACACTATTTACCATATTTAATAGATTAAAAATAAATACATTATCAAATAAGAACCCTATAAAACAACTTTTTTCGATTTTTTTATTTAGAAAAATAAAAAAAATATATGGGGGAAGAGCAGATCATTTTGTTAGTGGCAGTGCCCCAATTGATCCAGAAGTTTTAAAAATATTTTACAGTATTGGTGTAAAAGTTTACGAAGCTTATGGACAAACTGAATCTTCAAACATAATGAGTAGTGGAAATAATTTTAGAATAGGAAGTGTTGGTAAGCCTAAAAAAGGAAAAGCAAAAATTAGTGATGAAGGTGAATTGCTGTTAAAATATAAAGAAAAAAATCACTCTAGCAATAAAGATATTCTGAATGTGAAAGAGGGTTGGATTCATACCGGGGACTTAGCTTATTTTGATAAAGATGGGTTCTTATTTATTACCGGACGAAAAGACGATATGATTGTTTTGGATAATGGAAAGAAAGTTAATCCTCACAAGATTGAAAGAATTGTTACCAGGCAAGATTATATTAATCATGCATTAGTTTTTTCAAAGGATACTTTAAGTGTTTCTATTGTTATTGATCTAAAAGATCAAAAAAAGGAGATTGCCAATAATATAAATGATATGCTTGTAAAAATAAATAATTCTTTAGCAAGTTACGAGCAAATAAAAAATTTCTCTATTGCAAACGAGCATTTTACAGTGGAAAACGGGTTACTTACCGGAACGATGAAGATGAAAAGAAAGTCAATTATTGACAAGTATAAAGATGCTTCTTTTGAAAGAATAAATTAGTTAATGTTGAAAAATTGAGAGTATTTGATGATTATTGATTTTCATGCGCATTTAGCTTATCATAAATTATATCCGGAAAAGTTTTTTGAGAGAATGTTTTCAAGTAATGCAGATGATAATATTCACTTAAAAAAGAGAGTCTCTGTGTTAAAAATGTTTTTGACAGATCGAAACGGTTCTTGGTTATTGAAGCAAATGGATGAAGCACAAGTAGATAAAACAGTTCTGCTTATTGTTGATAGCAATGATTATATTGGAAAGGCCGCTTTGGATATCAATGAAAATTATGAATTACATACACAAATAATAAAAAATCATCCTGACAGGTTTGTAGTTTTTGCAGGATATCACCCATTTAGGGGAAAATATGGCATGGATTTACTTAAAAAAGGTATAGAGGATTATGGATTTCGCGGTGTTAAGCTTTATCCTCCTTTTGGATTTAGTATAAATGATGACCGTTTAAACGAATGCTATGATTATTGCAATAAAATGAGACTACCTGTTTTAATACATACAGGATATTCCATAGATATGTTGGATAATGAAAAAGCCAATCCCACTTATGTTGAATATATTGCTGACCAGTTTCAGAATGTAAATTTTATATTAGCACATACAGGATATAAGTTAGGTGACCCTGCGATACAGAGACTTCTGATGAAGAAGAATATTTATGCCGATATATCAGGCTTTCAGACTATTTTGGGGGATGAAAATAGCATTAAAAATATGGAAAAGATATTTGATGAACCATTAAATAATAAAGTTCTTTTTGGTTCTGACTGGCCAATTACTAACCTTATGATGTCATTAGCCGAACAAATAGAAAAACTAAAAAGTATTTTAAGAATAACTCATAATAAGGAAAATAAAGAAATCAAGAACATCTTCTTTGAAAATGCCAATAGAATTTTAAATCGTTTAGTTAACTGAAAATTCCCACTCAAAGCCTAACTTGTTAAAATAACAGAATAAAGCATGAAAAATGAGATAGTAACATATAATTCTTTTGCCGAAATACTTCAATTCAGGGCAAAAATCAATCCTGATAAACGTGCTTATACTTTTTTAACAGACGGTGAAAATACTGAATTGAATATATCATATGGTGAACTGGATTTTGAAGCGAGAAAAATAGCCGGATATCTTCAAAAATTTTATAAGAAGGGAGAAAGAGCTATTCTTTTTTATCCTCCCGGATTAGATTTTATTAAAGCATTTTTTGGTTGTTTATATGCCGGAATTACAGCTGTTCCTTCTTATCCGCCTAAATTAAATAGAAACGTAGAAAGAATTAATAAATTACTTACAGATGCAGGGCCTTCACTAATATTAACAATTTCTGATACAGGTTACGAAAAAATTTTGAATAAATTACAAACATCAGAAATATCTCTAATACATACGAACAAACTTGACAATTCCAATTCTATTGTATATGAAATTCCTGTTGCACAGCCGGAAGATTTAGCATTTCTTCAATATACTTCGGGTTCAACAGGAATTCCTAAAGGTGTAATGGTTTCAAATAAGAACCTGTTAAATAATGAATCCTACATTCAACAGACATTTGGTTTGTCAAAAGATACTACAGTTGTAGGTTGGTTACCTTTTTATCATGATATGGGTTTAATAGGTAATATCTTACAACCTGTATATACAGGTTTCCCTTGCATTTTAATGTCTCCTGTGCACTTTTTACAAAAGCCTTCAAGATGGTTACGGGCAATTTCAAAATATAAAGCAACAATTAGTGGCGGACCAAATTTTGCATATGACCTGTGTTGTGAAAAAACAACCGGGGAAGAATTGGAAGGACTGGACCTAAGTTCCTGGAAAGTAGCTTTTAACGGTGCAGAACCTGTAAGAGCTGCAACTATTAATACTTTTAGTGATAGATTTAAAAAGTATGGTTTTTCAAAAAGTGTCTTCATGCCATGCTATGGAATGGCAGAAACTACATTATTAGTATCCGGAATTGAAATTAATGAAAATCCTGTTTCTCACAAATTCTTTTTAAAAGAGTTACAGTATTACCAAACTGATATAAACGACAGGTTAAATGGTGATAAAATTGAACTGGTAAGTTGTGGAAAATGGGAAAGATTTAACTTAGTCCTGGTAGACGAAAACGGGAAAGAAGTTAATGAAGGTATGGTCGGAGAAATATGGCTTCAGGGTGATAGTGTAACCCATGGATATTGGAGAAATGATAAAGAAACAATAAATACTTTCAATGCTAAACTTGAAAACAAGGATGGCTTTTATTTACGTACAGGTGATTTGGGAATAACATGGAACGGTGAACTATATATAGCCGGCCGTATTAAAGACCTTGTAATTGTAAATGGACGGAATTATTATCCGCAAGACATAGAATTTGTTGTAAGTCAGTCAAATAAATCTATTGTAAACGAATCTATCGCCACATTTAGTATTGATTCTGTTAATGGGGAAAAAGTGATTATTGTAGCAGAAATCGAGTACAAAAAAGACACAAATCTTCCTTCTATTATTCAGGATATAAAGAAACATATTACCAATGAATTTGAATTTGTACCAGACAATATTGTATTAGTCCGAAAAGGAACAATCTTAAAAACTACCAGTGGTAAAATTCGACGAAAAGCCTGTAAAGAAGCATATTTGAATGATTCCCTAAATAAAGTTTCTTCTTTAATTTCTGATGATAAAATTACTATCCAGGTCTCAAAAAAATTAACTAAAGAAGAACAAGAGGTTCTTAATATCTTTGAAAAAGAATTTAACAGCCTGGAGATTAATAAATCTGATAACCTATTTTCTTTGGGTCTCGACTCAATAAAATTAACAAGGATTACTTACCATCTTAGCGAATATTATAAAAAAGAAATTCCGTCTGATTTTATTTTTGAGAACAATACAATAACCAAGATAGCCCAAAACATTACCACCCTCAGTAGTTTAAAAACTATAGACAAAAACCCTGCTGCAAGTAAATTTCCGGCTTCAAAATTACAGGAAGCTATATGGTATAATCAACTGCGTAATCCTGAAATTTCCGGTTACCACATCCCTGTAATTCTTGAATATGATGAAACATTGGAATTTGATGCACTGGAAAAATCCCTAAATTACCTGGTTAATAAACATTCTATACTAAGAACTAACTTCTATTTAGACAAAAACAGAATAATTCAAAAATTAAGAACAAATTTAAAGATTAACTTAGAAACCTTTGATTTATTAGAATTACAGGATCCCGAGATAGATGAAGAAACCTCTCAAATAATTTCAGAAAAAGCTTCCTGCCCTTTTAATCTTGAAAAAGATTTGCTTTTAAGAACAGTATTAATTAAAAAATCGCCTGAAAAATATATATTTTTAATTGTAATCCATCATATTATTGTTGATGGGACATCTGTTGTACTCTTATTAAAAGAATTAAAGGAGATATATAAACAGGTTGTAAATGGAATAACCGTTCAAAAAAGTAAAAATGAGTATTGTTTTGGTGATTTTGCAGTTTATGAAGAGAATAATTTAGTAGAACACGAAAAAAAGAAAGCGTTCTGGAATGAAGAACTTAAAGGAAAACTTCCTATAATTGACTTACCATTAGATTATTCGTTAATTGAATCAAAATCAAGAGAAGGCAGAAGTTTTTATTTTGATTTAGATGAAATATTATTCAATAAACTTAAGTCTGCAGTTAAAAAATCTAATTTAAATTTCTTTACTTACTTAATTACGGCTTATAATTTATTGTTATACCGTTTAAGTGGTTCATCTGACCTGATCATTGGAATACCCGTATCTCTTCGCAGCAAGAAAGAGTTCGAAAAGATACCGGGATTGCTGATTAATACAGCAATGATCAGAACAAATTTAGATACGGCCGGTTCTTTAAGTGCACTGTTGCAATCCGTATATGAACATACAAGAGTAATATTACAAAATGCCGATTATCCGTTTAGCCAGATATTAAGAGATTTGAAAATACCTGTAGCAGAAAATCATTTAGCTATATCATCTGTGTTTTTTAATTACCTTGATTTTACTGATTCTTCGGAAGCTGAACAATTGTTTAATACCTATAAAGCCAATCCTGGCATTGATTTAAATTTTAGTTTGAATCTATATGCTTTACCTTATAATAAAAGTGTTAGTTTTCGTTTAGATTATCTTAAAAACAATTTTAAAGAAAGCTCTATAAAAAAGATAGTTAAACTATATCTCGAGTTCTTATCTGAATGCATAGACTCACCTGAAAGACTAATCAAAAACACACAGTCTGTAATTACTGAAGATCGTAATTTTGTTACTCCGGCAAATTCATATGAACCATTTCAGGAATCAGATATCCAAAAATCAATAACAAATAAACTGGAAGAAATAACAGAGAAATATCCGGAACGTATTGCATTAAAAACAAACACAGAAAGGTATACTTACCATAACCTGAATCAAATTTCAAATAATATTGCCTGCCTAATACGATCGGTTTTGCAAAATAAACCCTCTGCTGTTGGTTTATTGTTTGGACATGAAGAAAGTATGATCTTTAGTATTATTGGTGTTTTGAAAAGCAATAATTATTACGTTCCGCTTGACATAGACTATCCTTTTGAAAGGTTAATTTACATTCTAAAAGACTCCGATATCCGTGTTATACTTACAAATAATGAAAGTTTGTCTAAAGCTGAAAAATTAATATCCATATCTGACAATGACATTCAACTTATCAACTTAGATGAAAAATTAGATTCTCCAATAAACACACCTTTTCAAAATAACAATACCCCAAATTCTTTGGCATATATACTGTATACTTCGGGTTCAACAGGAACTCCCAAAGGTGTTATGCAAACACATGAGTATGTTATGCACCTTACCTATAGTTTTACTAATAGTCTTCATATCTCTAAAGAAGATTGTTTCACTATGATCCCGTCTTTCAATTTTAGTGCCTCTGTTATGGATTTATTTGGTGTGTTACTAAATGGGGCATCTTTATTCCTTGTAGATATTAAAAAAGACGGTATTAAAGAATTACTAAAGGGAATGGCAAAAGAGGAAGTGACAGTTTATCATTCTGTACCCACCGTATTCAGAACTGTAGGCGAAGAAATTGGAAACTATGAGAAAAAGAATGAAGTTGATGTTAAAAGACTACTCCCAAATTTGAGGTTGATTTATTTGGCTGGTGAACCCTTATTAAGGGACGATCTGGATTTATATAAAAAGAACTTTTCTAATGAGTGTATTTTGGTAAATGGATTGGGGTGTACAGAATTTAACATCTGCAGACAATTTTTTGCTAATAAACAAACAGATGTTTACACAAGTGTGCTTCCAATAGGCTATAAAGCTATTGGTGTTGATGTGTTAATTGTAGATGAGCAGGGAAATGTATCACAAAATCACGAAATTGGTGAAATAGCTATAAGGAGTAAATACTTATCCGTAGGATATTGGAACAGCCGGGATTTAACAGAAAAGAAATTCACGGTACTTGATTCAAAAACTAACGACAGGATTTATTATACCGGTGACTTGGGAAGGAAATTGATTGATGGCTGTTTGCTTCATATGGGGAGAAAAGATTTCCAGGTAAAAATAAGAGGACAGCGTATTGAAATTGCTGAAATAGAAACAGCACTTCTTAAGATAAAGGAAATAAAAAGAGCGGTAGTTTCATTAAAAGAAATAGAAAATGATAAAATACTATGTGCATATTATATATCAGATACGAATACAAGTTTAAATGATATT
>CAZWGG010000049.1:0-15234 GCA_964633305.1 uncultured Bacteroidales bacterium | reverse complement strand
ATCAATATCTTTTGTTATTAACAATCCATTAGTACATATCACTGTTGATCTGGGATCATGATAAAGTAATTCCAGAAACTGATTCCAATATGTGTATGTAAACGGTTCTCCCCCCCATACGTAAAAATTGGATTTTACTTTTTGTGTTTGAAGGAAGATGTCCTTTAAAACAGGTAAAGATATCTCTTCATTTTTTTTAGCAGAACAAAAATCGTTAAAAAATCCATCTTCACTCCACTGATAACAATGTTTACACCTTAGGTTACATTTATAAGTAAGTTGTAAACCTATTTCTTCGGGCAATTCAGTTGCTTTAATACCTTTATCCAGTCTATCTCTGGCTTCTGATTTAATCCTGACTAAATTTTTAATTCTGTCAAATGAATGATCATTAAATTTTATTTTAGTTTTTGGTTGCATATCTCTGATACAAAATTTTTAGTGTTTTTTTGAGCTTTTATTATATTATGGTGCATTTGCTCAAGCAAGACAATTGAACAATCTGTTTCAAGCCAATCTTGATATGAAATTCCAAAACCAAGATTGCTCCATAGTAATCCATTTTTCTTTTCATAATCACCAAAAGGTTCGAGAGTAATGACCGGGGTGGCCGAAGAAAAGGAATCTAATAATGTGCCGGCCCCTGGTTTACTGATGATAGCAAGCTTGTTTCTTAATATTTCATAAACTTCCGGAAAAGGTCTGTTATTTTCAAAAATAACTTCACCATTGAATTGATATTTACCAAATGGAGGAAAGGTATAATTACCATTATTATCTTTAACCCAATATTTCCAGTCTTCATCAATTAAATAATAATTGTTCTTTTTATCAGAACATTGATCTATATCCTTTTTCTCGTATAAAACTATGTCTAACAAAAAATCCTTTTTGTTCAAAAAGTTGTACTTTTCCAAGTATGTACCCATCCCCCAGCCACCTCCGTGAATAATAAATTCATGTGATCTATTTTTAAAAGGTATAGTTTTGTAATCTGAAATTTGAAGGTAATAGTTAGTTGTTTGTCTTTCCCAGTCCCAAAACCAAATTTGTTTAAAAAAAGATTCATGAGTATCATATAATGACCATGAAGTAGAATTTACCACATCAATATGGCAAAGATTTACTGAAATATTAGAATTAATTTCTCCATATAATTTCAATATTGGTGCCCAATGTCCTGAAAATAAATAAAACTCATCATAATCATTTAATTTCCAAGAATCTATCAGTTGGCTTACGGCTTTTTCATCAATATCATTCATTATTGGTTTCGCTAATCTTTGGGAAAACAAGGCGGCTTTAAAATTAGCATGGAATTTAGACATTGTGGTTTTTATTTTTGACTGGACATTATCGCTCAGAAATGCCTCGTAGGCATGAAAATCAACGTCAAAACCATTTTTTTCCATTTGATTTTTAAAGATTAGTCCAGGTACATAAAAACCTAAACCAGGGCCACCTCCAAGAACAACTATTTTTTTTTTCATTTCTTTTTCAATCTTAATATACGGTATCTTGCATGATTTAATGTGAGCATATCGTAAGTAGGGTTCTTTGGCGCAATCAGAAATTTGTCAAGAACATTCTCAATACTGGCTTTTGTTAAAGCATTATGTCTTGAAGATGCATCATTCTTGCATGATAATAGTACATTCCCGGTTATATCACTGTTTCTCCATATATCAAAATCTTTTGCTATTCCTTGTATAATTTCTTCATAATACTCATTTGGGAAAATACCTGAATGCAATAACTCTCCTCCAGGTTTTAATACCCTCGCAATTTCAGAATATACTTTTAATATATATGGATTTGAATTCATAAGCTCAATCATAATTACAATATCAGCCCAATTATCTTCGATTTTTATATTGGTAGCTTCCCCACAGATAAATTCAAGACTATTTTGCTTATAGGAGTTTTTCAAATAATTAATAGAAGATTGAGAAATGTCGATGCCAATAATTTTTCGAGGATTAAAATAATCTTCAACTACTGACAATGTTCCACCTCTACCACATCCCATATCAATAATATTTTTATTGTTAAGATTGGCATCTGCAATAACCTCCAGGACTAAACTGATCGCATTTTTATTTATTACAAAGTCTGATAATTTTATTTTTGAACGGGGAGGTGCGGATTTGGTCGGGACATAACCCAAATTGAAAAATGATATTACATCCTTATATTTTGAGTTATTAATAGCCTCATTAATTTCCTCAAAAAGCTTTTTTGTTTTATTAATCTCTGAGTGGTAATCTGACATTGATTTTCACGTTAAAATTTTAATGATTTTATATGCAAATATTTGTCCTGTTCTGTTTAATGTTTTATCGAAATCTTTATTTACATTATAAACTCAAGAACAATTACCTGATTTTAATATATTTTTAAAGGAATTGGTCATAATCCTAAGGAAGGTTGGAAAAAAGAAGGTTTTAAGGCAAACACGATCATAACTGATGAAAATGCTATTGAGATACAAATTTGGGCTGTGATACTGGCCAATCTTCTACTTATTGTAATATAATAGCAGAATGCACCTTAAACGAGTATTCTCAAATAATAATTCCTGTAATTAAAAAATAATTAATGAGTTACATAAACATCTATTGCTTTTTAGAAGACCCTGAAGGAGGTTGGAGGCAGATAATAAAAGAGAACAAACTAAAATATCATCCAAATTACAAAACATAACTTGTAATTCATCTAGCGCTGAAATTGTTGCATTAAATTCCAGGTTGTCAAATTGAGGTAACCCGGCAAAGTTCTTCACCTTCCAAAATTTCTTAGAATTAAATGTGCCAGGCACAATTCCCATTAACGTTTTTCTTTATATGAAATGAAATCTATAAATGTTTGAATTGTCCTCATTTTGTCAAAATCTAAATTTTTTAAGTCAATGCTTATATCAAGTTCATTTTCAATGTCTAATAAGAAATCAACCATTTCCAGTGAATCAAATCCAATATCATAAATTAAATCAGATGATGGCTTGATACTATCTACGTTAATATCTTCCTTTTTAATTTTCTTAATTACATTTACTACAGTCTCAAGCATATTTATATTAATTTGATGATCCAATGATTTTAGTTTTTTTTATTATGTTTACTTTAACGCGTTGATTATATCAATGTTTACCCAATATATCTTAGAAGGCTCATCTGTTTGAAAAGCTTTACGACGGGTAAACAATAAAAATTTACCATCAGGTGTTAATGTCGGGGCCATTTCCCAACCTTCTGAATTAATATCGGGTCCCATATTGATCGGTGTTGTCCAGTGACCATTTTTGTTAAAAGCTACATATAAATCATGTTCACCATAACCTCCAGGTCGGTCAGAATGGAATATTAAATATTTTTCATCAGGTGCAATTAACGGATCACAATCGTTAAAATCACTGTTAATTGCTGTTAGTTTTATGATTGAATCTGCCTCGCCACCCGAAATATTTATCATATAAATATCTGCTTTAAGTCTGTCTGTTTCTCTTTCTGATCCAAAATATATATTTCCATTGGATGCTACAGAAATATGCCATTCACTTTTTAGCGTGTTGAATGATACTTCTTTAGGTTCACCCCATTCATCGCCTTTCCTGGTTACATAAAAAATATCACCATGCCAAGGATTATCTACGGGAGGGGTAATTGATGTAAAAAACATTTTATTGCCATCTGCGCTTATAAAGGGTTCCCCTTCCCACATTTCATTGATACCGAAATTTAATGTATCTATCTTTGTTAAATTATGGGCATTAATTTTCAAAATTTTAGATATCCCCCAGTTTGCATCAGTAATACAGTAGTAGAAATCATTATGAATATGGTCAAAAGCACAATATCCTACGTAAGACTTATCCTTTGAGATTATTCCGGAAGCAAATTCTTGTGGCTTTAATCCAGGAAGAGCGCTATCAAATTTTTGATAAAAATTTTTTTGGCAAAAACTTAAATTGAATAGAAACAACAAAGCATAAATAATTTTTATTCTTTTCATAATCGTTATATTTAGTTTTATTATTACAATATGTCTAAATTCTCTATTATTAGAAATAGCCTTCCTTTCAAGCCGTTCATCGTGATCCTGTAGATTTAGATCGTAAACAAAATATTTTTGGGCTTGCAAATTATGCGTTTCGAGCATAACTTAAGGTTGATTCAGTTGATTATTGGATACAGCTCCGCTTAGTCAATTAGCATACTTGCATTAGACTAAAAAATAAAACTCTCTGAAAAATAACATTTTACGGTTGCTTTGATGTAATGATATCTATATAGAAAAAAAATCAAATGAGCACAAATAACATCAACAAATATAAATGTTATTTTTTTTTCATTTTCAATAGAAATTTCCGGAGTTTCTTCAAAAAATTCAGAACTAGCATTGAAAAATGTACTTATAAGACGGGGGGGGAGAAAAATTGTACTGGTTGAATCCGATTTTAAACTAAAATAAAATAGGCAACCATTGTTTTAGCAATTCATTCATTAAAACAAAAAAAGAAAGGTATAAAAAAATGAACGTCCCTCAAAAACGTTTAATAAAGGAGATGATATATTGTGGATCATATTCATTTGAAGCAAAGGATTATCCTGGTAGTAAAGAAAAGCTAATGAAAATAACCGGGAAAGTAAACTTTTATGTTTGAAGAAACTCAAGTAAAATAAGGTTTATACGAGGTAATCCTTAATTCTTTCGAGTATAACAAACTCCAAAATTTTTTAACTTTGCATTCGTGAAATCACAAATTTAAGAATGAAGACCTATTGGAACCGGCATTCAATTTTAAATCCTTAATAACTTCCTTGATTGGTAGATATAAAAAATAACGTTTTATTAGAAATAAAGTATATTTCATGAAAATTCTCAAGTATATAAAAGATATACAACCACGAATTAGCGAAGAAAAAGGACAGGGTAACTCAATTGGTTTTGTCCCAACAATGGGAGCTTTGCATAAAGGTCATCTCTCGTTAATTGAGGCTTCAAAAAAAAATGATGATATAGCGGTTGTAAGTATTTTTGTCAATCCAACTCAATTCAATGATCCTGGTGACCTGGAAAAATATCCGAGGACCCTTGAAAAAGATTTGGAATTACTAGAAAAAGCTAGTACCGATATAGTATTTATCCCCGAGGTTAATGAAATTTACCCGGAAAAAGACCCCCGTGTATTTGATATGGGTGGTTTAGACGCAATATTGGAAGGTAAATACAGGCCAGGACATTTTAATGGAGTTGTACAGGTTGTAACACGCTTCTTTAATATTATTAATCCACACAAAGCCTATTTTGGCATTAAAGATTTTCAACAGCTAACTATAATTAAATATATTGTTAACTCTCTCCATTTACCCATGGAAATTATACCTTGCCCAATTGTCAGAGAAAAAGATGGTTTGGCGATGAGTTCGAGAAACAGCCTCTTATCTTCTTATGAAAGAAAAATTGCTGTAAACATACCGCAAGCTTTATTATATGTAAAAAAAAATGCAGCTAAATTTTCTTCAATAGAAATAATAAAAAAATATGTGATTGAAAAATTAAGCAAAATACCTGAAATACGCTTGGAATACTTTGAAATTATTGACGATATTAATTTACAACCCATTAAAAGCCTGAACCATCCAGGTAAAAAAATAGGTTGTATTGCAGCATGGGTTGGTAATGTAAGATTAATAGATAATATTAATATTTATTCGTAAATTTGCATTATCATGATGATTGAAGTTGTTAAATCTAAGATACATAAGGTTACAGTAACAGAAGCTAACCTTCAGTATGTTGGAAGTATTTCCATAGATGAAGATCTTATGAATGCTTCAACCATTATAGAAGGTGAAAAAGTACAGGTAGTAAATATCAACAACGGCGAAAGGCTTGAAACCTATGTCATAAAAGGGGAGAAAGGTACCGGTCAGATTTGTTTGAATGGCCCTGCCGCCAGAAAGGCTGCCATAGGAGATATAATCATTATTATTTCATACGCTTTAATGGACTTTGAAGAGGCTAAATCATTTAAACCAAAAATTATATTTCCAGATACTTCAACAAATAAAATTTAAAGTATAGTACTCCATAGTACATAATAATCATTCCATAATTTATTCTTTTTTTACTAAAATATTTTATTTATTTTGGTTTGATTAATCTCAAATGTTTAATTCTATGTCAAATCTTGAAGCAGTTCAAAAAAAAATAATCAGTCCTGGTAATTTAGACTATCTACTTTCTTTTTGGAGATTCAAAAAATTTAAACTTGTATTCACTAACGGATGTTTTGATGTTCTTCATCAGGGACATATAGAATATTTGTCCAAAGCCTGTGAATTAGGAGATATACTCATTATTGGTCTTAATACGGATAATTCTGTAAAACGACTTAAAGGGAACAATCGACCTATCCAGGATGAGAACTCAAGGGCTATTATTCTTGCTTCGTTAAGTTTTGTTAATGCTGTTATACTATTTAACGAAGATACACCTTATAAGCTTATTGAAAAGATTCAACCCGATGTATTGGTTAAAGGGGGTGATTACTCACCTGCTGAAATTGTTGGCTATGATATTGTTAAAGCAAAAGGAGGCGAAGTAAAAACCATTGAATTCGTTGATGGTTTCTCGTCAAGTTTGTTAATTAATAAAATTAAAAAACAATAAATCTTAACAATTAACTTGGTGAAATGGCAAAAGCCAAATCAGTATATGTTTGTCAGAATTGCGGGGCAGAAGCCGCAAAATGGATAGGGAAATGTCCTTCATGTGGACAATGGAACTCCTATGTTGAAGAGATCATTCAAAAAAAATCCAGACATCAGATTTTTGATTCACCCCATATTACTGCTACACCTGTACAACTTACTAAAATTAATTCGATTGAAGAAAAACGAATAGATACTAAAATTGGTGAGTTAAACCGAATATTAGGGGGAGGGATAGTTCCCGGTTCATTAGTATTGGTTGGAGGTGAACCGGGTATAGGTAAATCAACGCTGGCTTTGCAACTATCATTACTGCTAAATCATCTTAATGTTTTATATGTTTCTGCCGAAGAAAGTCCGCAACAAATAAAAATGCGGGCAGACAGAATTGATTCAGCTCTAAATGAAAATTGCTATATACTTGGAGAAGTTATTCTTGAAAATATTTTTACTCAAATACAACATTTAAAGCCAGGGTTAATCATTGTTGATTCAATCCAGACCATATATTCCGAAGCCCTCGAATCTTCTCCCGGAAGTGTATCACAAGTTAGAGACTGTGCATCTAAATTTCTGAAATTTGCCAAAGAAAGTTCTATTCCGGTGATATTAATTGGCCATATTACAAAAGAAGGATCGTTGGCCGGGCCTAAAATTCTTGAACATATAGTTGATGCCGTTCTGCTATTTGAAGGAGATCATAATCATGTTTACAGGGTTTTAAGAACGACAAAAAACCGTTTTGGTTCTACTTCCGACCTAGGCATATTTGAAATGCATCAAAACGGATTAACTGAAGTTAAAAATCCGTCGGAAATTCTTATTTCAAATACAGATGAAATTCTTAGTGGCGTGGCTACTGCAGCAACCATTGATGGAATAAGACCTTTTCTTATTGAAACGCAGGCTCTTGTGAGCACTGCAGCTTATGGAACCCCTCAACGATCGACCACAGGATTTGATGTAAGAAGATTAAATATGTTATTGGCTGTATTGGAAAAAAGAGCAGGATTTAAAATCATGTTGAAAGATGTATTTCTGAATATTGCCGGAGGTATTAAAGTTACAGATCCTGCAATTGACCTTGCTGTTATATGTGCTATTCTCTCTTCTGGTATGGACTTATCCATTGATCGTTATACCTGTTTTGCAGGAGAAATTGGATTGTCAGGAGAAATAAGGCCTGTAAACCGTATTGAACAACGCGTAAAAGAAGCAGAAAAATTGGGCTTTCGTAAAATAATTGTTTCAGGATATAAAAACTATAAACCCAGTCCACATTTAAAAATAAAAGTCATACCATCAACTAAAGTTGAACAAGCCATTAAGCTTTTATTTTCTAAATCGAATTAAATTTTACTCAATATTTGTTTATTAAAAAACAGTAACGCTTCATTATGATTAAATGCTAAAGGCAGTTTTAATGCTTCAGATAAACTATACCAACCTATGTCGGATACTTCTGCTTTATCTGCTTCCGGAGTATTTGATGCCCTGCCATAAAACATTAAAACTACATTATGGATGTGCTTACCAGGAATAATTTCATCCATATAACATAAAAAATGAGGTTCAAAATCCATGTTAGTCTCTTCTTTTACTTCACGAATAATGGCCTCTTCAACTTTTTCGTATTTATCCACATGTCCTCCAGGCAAACACCAATACCCCTTAAATGGTTCTATATTCCTTTTTGTTAACAATATTTCAATGTTATCGTTATCTTTACTGTAAATAATAGCTCCAACTGTTGTATTTGGCATAATACATATTGTTTTAGTAATTTAATACAAAATAGAATAAATTTGAACATAAATCAAAACTATGTTTAAAACTCTTCTTTTAATAAGCATATTCGTCCAGCTTTTTGCAATTCCTAAAAAAGATATTAAGATAATAAAAGCTGTTAAGCAAGAGTGGATTGCCGGAAGAAAAGAATCGAGCAAGGGAGTAAAATATGAAATTACCTTAGTACCTCTTAAAAGTTCAAACCGGCTGAAATTTGAAAAATTCTGGGTGAATGGTATTTTAACAAACTTTAAAATACATAACCCCCGTACAAGAAAATTTGGAAATACCTTTTTTAAAAATGATACGCTTATACTATATTCATCTTATTCATCATCTTTCAACCCTGGTAAAAATGAAAAACTTCCTGATGAATTAAATGAAGAAGTAGTGATTGAATACAAAATTAACAAAAGAAAAAACAGGTTTTGTACCGTTGAAACCTTTTCAATAGTAAAACCTGTTCAATTTAAATAGTGGCTGCGCGAAAACTCCAATTGCTGCGTTATGCTCGTCCGAAAACTGGTCATTTACGATTGGTAAACTCCCATTTTTCGGTCTTCGCAAGCCTTGCACTTGAAGCTTTCGCACAGCCACTTTCAAAAAAACGAGTTTTCGCGCTGATACTAAATAACCTTTTTATATCAATAAAAAAGTACGGATGATAAAAATTAATAATTCATTAATCAGTATAGAATTAATAGAAGAAAATTTTACCTGTAATATAGAAAAGTGTAAGGGAGCGTGCTGTGTTCAAGGAGATTCGGGCGCGCCTTTACTTGAAGAAGAGGTAAAAATTCTGAAAGACATTTTTCCTGTAGTAAAAGAATATCTTCAACCTGCCGGGATAGAAGCAATTGAAAAACAAGGTGTTTCTTATATAGATGAGGAAAATGAACATGTTACCCAACTCATTAATGGAAAAGAATGTGCATTTACTTTTTTTTATAATGGTATAGCTCAATGCGGAATTGAAAAAGCATTTACAGATAAAAAAATAAATTTTCAGAAACCGGTCTCCTGCCACCTCTATCCTGTTAGAATAAGAAAATATGCCGAGTATGATGCAGTTAATTATGACAGATGGGACATTTGTAAACCGGCAATAAGCTTAGGAAATCAAAAAAATACTCCTTTGTTCAAATATGTAAAGAACGCTTTGTTAAGAAAGTTTGGGGAAAATTGGTGCCAGGAATTAAAAAAAATAGCAGAGAATAATCAGTATAAAAAAGCTGAAAAAAGTAAGAGGGAGAAGTGATACAATAATCTTCAAGTAAGATGCTATTCATTCACCAAATGAAAGTTTTCAGCTTTATAACTTCAACAAAGGCATAGAAACTATTACATATTTTTATCGTTATTTTTGTGAATAATGAAAATCAGCTAAAGAAATTCCTGCTATAATTAGGGTATAATATACTAATATCTTATATTATTTACGTAAAAGTTACATATCTAAAACTCAACCCTGTATTTTTTGTGGTATTATTTATATTTTTCATGTTTTTGTTAAAAATAATTATCGTTCTGTAAGGGTATGTCTAAATAATTTTTATATTTGCAATTGTAAATAGCAGATCATTATTAATAATAAAAAATGGCAGTAATTAGATTTAACGCACTTGAAGAAGTTTTCAAAAGAAAACCTGTACATGTTGAACCTCCGAACCCTATTACGTCAGAATATTTTGGAGTAAATGTATTTGATAAAAGTAAAATGGAAAAATACCTCACAGCCGAGGCATTTGAACAAGTAATGGAAGCCGTTGAAAAGGGCACAAGAATAGACCGTAAGATTGCCGACCAGGTGGCCTCAGGCATGAAATCATGGGCAATGGAAATGGGAGCTACCCATTATACACATTGGTTTCAGCCGTTAACAGAGGGTGCGGCAGAGAAGCATGATGCATTTATTGAAACAACTGAAAATGGAACAGTAATTGAGAATTTCTCTGGAAAATTGTTGATCCAGCAAGAACCTGATGCATCAAGTTTCCCAAGTGGAGGCATAAGAAATACATTTGAAGCCAGGGGATATACAGCCTGGGACCCCTCCTCTCCTGCTTTCATCATAGGTAAAACGTTAAGTATTCCAACCATTTTTGTTTCGTATACAGGCGAAGCTTTGGACCATAAAACACCTTTGCTTAAAGCCTTAAACGTTATTGACAAAGCAGCCTCTGATGTTTGCCTGTATTTTGATAAGGATGTAAACAAGGTTATTTCTACATTAGGATGGGAACAGGAATATTTTCTTGTTGATGAGGCCCTTTACAACGCACGTCCAGACCTGGCTCTTACCGACCGCACATTAATGGGCCATGCTTCAGCCAAAGACCAACAGCTTGAAGATCATTATTTCAGTTCAATACCTGAAAGGGTTTCGGCCTTTATGCGTGAACTTGAAATAGAATGTTATAAACTGGGGGTTCCTGTAAAAACAAGGCATAATGAAGTTGCCCCTAACCAATATGAATGCGCCCCTATTTTTGAGGAATGCAATCTTGCTGTTGATCATAACATCCTGTTAATGGATATTATGAAGAGAGTTGCACGACATCATAATTTCAGGATATTACATCATGAAAAACCTTTTAAAGACATTAATGGATCTGGCAAACACAATAACTGGTCGTTAATGACAAATACCGGGGTTAATCTGCTTGCACCAGGTAAAAACCCGAAAACAAACCTTCAGTTCCTTACTTTCTTGGTTAACACCATTAAAGCTGTTTACAAACATGCTGATCTGTTAAGGGCAAGTATTGCTTCAGCAGGAAATGCCCACCGCCTGGGGGCTAACGAAGCCCCCCCTGCAATTATATCGGTTTTTATTGGCAGCCAGCTTACTAAAATGCTCGATCAGCTAGAGAAAAGAATCTCCAGCAAAAAAATGACCCCTGATGAAAAAACCGAACTCAAACTTAATATTATTAAGGTGCCCAGGATACTGCTTGATAATACAGATAGGAACAGGACATCTCCATTTGCATTTACAGGAAACAAATTTGAATTCAGGGCTGTAGGGTCTTCGGCAAATTGTGCCTCGGCAATGACCGTATTAAATACTGCTGTGGCCGAACAACTTATTGAATTTAAAAAAGACGTTGATAAATTAATAGATAAGGGAATAAAAAAGGATGAGGCTATTTTCCAGGTATTAAGAAAATATATTATGGAATCAAAACCAATTCGTTTTGAAGGCAACAATTATAGCGAAGAATGGAAAAAAGAAGCCGAGAAAAGGGGGTTAACCAATGTTTCAAATGTGCCGGAAATATATGATGCGTATTTAACAGAAAAATCAAAAAAATTATTCACAAATCTTGGTATTTTGACAGATAGAGAATTAGTCGCGCGTAACCTGGTACGTCTTGATACTTATACCAAAAAAATACAAATTGAATCGAGAGTGCTTGGAGATATTGCAATTAATCATATTGTTCCCACGGCAGTTCGTTATCAAACCATGTTAATCGAAAATGTTAAAGGATTAAAAGAAATTTTAACCGACAAAGAATTTAATGAACTTGCAGGCGGACGATTACAGCTTATAAAAACAATTTCTAAACACATAAGCTATATAAAGTCAGCTGTAAGTGAAATGATAGAAACGCGTAAAAAGGCAAATGTAATTGGGGAGGAACGTGAGAAAGCAATGGCTTATTCAAATACTGTGGTACCTTATTTAGATGACATACGGTATCATATTGACAAGCTTGAATCAATTGTTGACGATGAGATTTGGCCTTTGCCAAAATATAGAGAATTATTGTTTGCCCGATAAAATAAATAAAATTATGAGACAGTCGGAAGCCTACTATATTGCAGAAAAAATAAAACTGCTTTATATTAGTCAGAAGTCGGAAGACCGAAGTTTAGTTAACGCTCAGCTTCGGTTTTTAGTCTTCGATCCTCTAACCCATCGTAACATTTATTTGTTGGAGTTTTCTTATAAATATTAAATAATGTATCAATTAATTAATAATTAAATTTTTTTCTTATGACACCAAAAGAATTTTTCGAATTTGCAAAAAAACATGGTGCTGAAATGATGGACCTTAAATTTGTTGACCTTCTGGGTACATGGCAGCACTGCTCCTATCCGATTGACTCATTGGATGAAAGTATTTTTACAGATGGACTGGGATTTGACGGTTCCTCAATAAGGGGATGGCAAGGTATTGAATCATCTGATATGCTTGCAGTTCCGGATCCTGATACCGCCTTGATCGATCCTTTTTTCGCCGAACCAACAGTAAGTGTGCTCGCGAATATTGTCGATCCTATTACCAAAGAAAAATATGAGAAGGACCCTCGTTATGTTGCCCAAAAAGGAGTTGATTATTTAAAAAAATCAGGAGTAGGTGATACGGCATATATTGGCCCGGAACCTGAATTTTTTATTTTTGATGAAATACGGTACCAGCAATCTCAAAACATGGGCTTTTACCAAATCGATTCGGTTGAAGGCGCCTGGAATAGCAACCGTATAGAAGAACCTAACCTGGGCTACAAGCCAAGTTATAAAGGTGGTTATTTCCCTGTTAGTCCTACTGATACATACCATGACCTGCGCGGTGAAATGGTAAATACTATGAGGTCTTTAGGTATAGTAGTGGAAGCCCATCACCATGAAGTGGCTACTGCAGGCCAGTCGGAAATTGATATGAAGTATACAGACCTACTGAAAATGGCAGACCAGTTTAAATGGTATAAATATATTATTAAAAACGTTGCAAAAAAGCATGGCAAAACTGTAACATTTATGCCAAAACCTGTATTTGATGATAACGGCAGCGGTATGCATACACACTTTTCAATTTGGAAGGGTGGAAAAAACATGTTTGCCGGCGATAAATATGCAGGAATGTCACAGGAAGCGCTTTGGGGAATTGGCGGACTATTAAAACATGCCCCTGCAGTCCTGGCTTTTGCTGCTCCTACATCAAACTCGTACAGGAGATTAGTACCCGGTTTCGAAGCGCCTGTAAACTTAGTATATTCAGCCCGAAACCGTTCTGCAGCTATTCGTATTCCCATGTATTCAGAAAGCCCAAGTGCAAAAAGGTTTGAATTCAGGTGCCCTGACCCAACTTGTAACGGATACTTAATGTTTACAGCAATATTAATGGCTGTTCTTGATGGCATTGAAAATAAGATTGACCCGGGGAAACCTTTGGACAAAAACATTTATGCATTAACTACTGAAGAATACACGAAAATTAATTCGGTCCCCGGCTCATTGGCCGAATCGTTAGATGCCCTTGAAACCGATCATTCATTCCTCACTAAAGGAGGGGTTTTCACGGAAGGAATAATCAAATCGTATATCGATTACAAACGTGATAATGAGTTGGCAGAATTGGCATTACGCCCTCATCCGTTTGAATTCGAACTGTATTATGATAATTAGTTTCATAATAAATAAAAGTTGAAGATTATAGTATCCATCGAGGGTGAACTCAAAAGCACAGTAAAAATTTCTGTGGTTCTCTGTGTCGTTAACGAAATTTACAAACTCTGGAAATTTAGATTGGGCAACACAGAGAAAACTTAAACAGAACAATACTTTTGAAACAACCTCGTTAAAATGATTATAATGAGAAACAAAAATCGTTAAACGTTATTTAGTGTGTGTCTATAAAGTCCGACTTCTGCGTTATTGCTCAAAATCCAAATTATTCCCTTCGGTCATGAGAAAAGTTCTCAAATACGCTAGTATTCTGCGGTTTAGATTTTTCGCACGCCTTGAATTATTTATGACATTGATTAATTTTTAAGGTATTCATGAAACCGCTCCGCTAAGTTCGAACTTTATAGAGCAAACACTCTACTTTATGGACAGGCTCTATTTAGTATCAGCGCGAAAAGTCGTGTATTTTTTAAGTGGTTGTGCGAAAGCTTCAAGTGCAAGGCTTGCGATGGCCGAAAAATGGGAGTTTACCGGGCGTAAATGACCAGTTTTCGGACAAGCATAACGCAGCAATTGGAGTTTTCGCGCAGCCACTACTTAACGATTCTTAGAGTTGTTGCAAAATAGTTTTCTAACCGTATAAGTATTGCTGTTATTAACCTATACTTTTATATAAAACAATGAAGTAAATTAACGTACTAAACCTTTGAACTGCTTTTAACCCCACATGTCGTATGATGCATTATAGTAATATCGCAGTCCGCTTGTGCAAATAATTTTGAATCATCAGGTATTATTGCCCTTGGTTTCGAATCTACTCCTGAAATATTTTTTTCTTCAAATATTGCATTAGCCAAAAGACAGGTTACTTTTTTCAGGTTTCGCATAAGTTACAAGCTTGTGCCAGCTTAGGGGGAGTATATCATCAACGAAACGGATTTTTGAAATTATCAAATCATAAATCTCACCAAGATTTATCATCTGAAAATCCGGTAATCTTTTGAATTTGTATCTTATGATTCAATATCTCAGTTTTCAGCAGGTCAATGGTGTAAAAAGCACAATGGCTGGACATGGATGACAACGAACGTTTGGAATTGAAACAATGGTTTGCTTCTGAGTTCGATATCGAGAATGATAAAGCAGAAAAGAAAATTGAAGCCATCTTCAACTGGATTGCCGTAATATCCGAAACAATTATTGTTGTTGCTTCCTAATTGTTCCTCTTTTTTATTTTGAGGGTGTCCTTTTAGTAAACTAACAAACTTCCGAAAAGGTGAAAAAAGTAAAAGTGAAACCTTATGAGCGGGAGCC
>CAZWGG010000048.1:0-15277 GCA_964633305.1 uncultured Bacteroidales bacterium | reverse complement strand
TTTTATCTCTGATAGTGCATTTGTACAAAATGCTTTATTTTCTCCTGATGGGAACGAATTTTATTATGTTGAAACTGACTCAAATTGGGCATATGCTAGTATTTTTTATGTCAAAAAAATTAATGGGAAATATAGTGAACCAGAACATTTATTTTCAGAATTATCTTTTTGTTTGGCCCCGTTTGTCTCTTACGATAATAATAAAATGGTTTTTACTTCAAATCAAAACGACAGTATAATTTCAGGAGATATATTTATATCCAAAAGAAAAAGAAATACATGGCAGAAACCAAAAATATTGGATGCCCCTGTGAACTCAGAATATGATGAATGGGAGGCATCCTTATCAAGAAATGGCACGATATATTTTTCATCAAACAGGCCTGGTGGATATGGTGATTTGGATATTTATAAATCAGAATTTATTAATGGAAATTACAATAAAATAGAAAACCTGGGAAAACCAATAAATACTTCTACATTAGACGAATGTGCTTATATTTCCCCCGATGAAAGTTATATGATTTTTAACTCATGGAAAAAAAGTAACCATAAAGGAAATAATTTGTACATCAGTTTTAATAATAATGGGAAATGGACAAATCCTAAGGGCCTGGGTGATAATATAAATAATGACCTGTTGAACATATACCCCTATGTATCACCTGACGGGAAATATATATTTTTCACAATCCGTAAAAAACCTTTCCATTGTGCTGAGCCATCTAAAATCTATTGGGTAAGCTCATCTATTATTGACTCACTAAGGAATACTAACTTTACTCCATATGTTAATAAAGAAATACCTGGCACTTCTTTTCAAGTTGGTGAGAAGATAGTATTTCAAATTCCTTCCGAAACATTTGTTGATGATGATAAAAATGATGAATTGGAATATATGGTTACATTAGCCAGTGGTGAAAAATTGCCGGGTTGGCTTGAATTTCGTCCAGCTAGTTTGCAACTTGTCGGAATTCCAACAAAAGAAGAAACACTTAATATTATGGTAAAAGTATTTGATGACGATTTAGCTGAAGCAAGCTTAACTTTTAAAATAAAAATTACTCCAAATTAGGCATTTTCTAATGCTTAATAAAAAAAATTTATTATAGTATGAATTAAAATGGCCAACATATAACAGCAAATTATAACTATAACCATATCAATAAATAACCCCTTTCCTACTCCGTTATCTCAACCTGCTTTGGCTTTGTCATCAACGATTTGCTACTGTCTTCAAATACAGCCTTTACGGCATAAGAATACGTGCCTTTTTCTCCAAAATTTTTATCGATAACTGAAATTACCTGTATCAAATTGAATAATAAAACTAAATTTTTCTGCGATATTGAGTATAATGACAAAACTCAACCAAAATATAAAGTTTCACAAAAAGACGAAGTTCTTGAGAGTAATGACGACATTATTGATTTCATTATTAATAGTAGCAAAGAACTAGACATAGAAAATTTTATCGAAGCAATTCGAGTTATAAAAGCACAAAGTTTTAGTTGTTATTTTATGGGGGGCTATAAACCCATGCTTATGCCTGTATGTTTATTGTCTAAAAAGACATATCGTTTATCCTTTTTGGCTAATGAAATGTTCAAGTGGACAAACCATTCGACCTTTTTGGCTAACGAAATGTTCAAGTGGACAAACCGTTTGACCTTTTTGTATAATGAGATGTCCAAGTAATAATAAAAAACCCCGGTTACATATATGAACCGGGGCTGTTGCAGGCAACAATTTTTCAATTAACAATTAATAATATATAAGTATTTGAATGATTATTGTTCCCCGGTATCTTTTTGCCGGCCAGGAAACCGGGTGCTCAAGTCATCGTAAATAGTTTGTGCACCGTTTATATTGTTCCTGGCTGCTTGTTTTACAGTATTGTAATAAGCCAATACCCCGGACAAGGCTTCCATACCGGCTATACTTGCGGTATCTTCTATTTTATCTGCCAAAACACGTAATTTACGGGCTATAGAACTAAGCTGGCCTGTAAGCCTGGCATCCTTCTCAACTTCTTCGCCTGAATAATACGACGGCAAAAAATCGGGTTGCCTGGTGATATAATCTCGCCCCTTTTCAAGGAACCCCAGGTTTTTATCTCCAAGTTTGAAACCGCCCCTGCGGTTTTCTTCAGGTAAACTTACTAAAAAAGGCATAGATGAGTCTATCTCATCAATCTGATTGACAATAGTGCCAAAAACATCCTCTGCGAGGACAGTTGAAATCTTATTTTCCATAATTTTAAAGAATTAAATTTAACATTAATAGTTGCCTGCAACCTCACTTTTAACTGTAACTTGTTAAAACGCCACAAATCCTGATTGCTACTAAATTTTTATAAAGAAAAGAAATTAATTAGTTATACACAAATTTTTTTAAAACCCAATAAGGGAAGGAGTAGATAGAAGGTATTACTTTTTCAGAGGGCTAATCATATTCAAAATCAAAAAGAATGTTAAGTTTAACTCCGAACTCTTTTGCCATTAATTCTAACAAGCTAATGCTTGGTTCGGAAAAACCAGATTCAATTTTGCTTATATGTGATTGTTCAGTATTTAATTTAGCAGATAACTCAACCTGAGTAATACCTCGACTTTCCCTTAGTTCCCTTAAATTTTTGCCAAGGGCTTTTAAAAGCTTTTTGTTTCTTTTATTAGGGTTCATTTTGAGTTTAAAAGGGTAATTATCTTTAAAAGATTTAAGAAATAGTATGTGCTTAAATACATAATTTGTATCTTTGAATTGTTTTAATAAAAATAATTATGTCCCTGAGCCATAAAATCGCCACGATTGATCTCACGACGGGATATATACGTGATAGCGTGGGTTGGCCTGCTTTCGTGGGGTTGTGGCGATTACCCGGTTCAGGTGGGCATGTGCCCACCTTTTTTAGGGGAGGACAGGTAACAGATAAAAAAAACTGGAAACTATGTTTAACCAGGCAGGTAACAAAAATAACAACTACAAAACAATATTGGTGGTTGAGGATGATTACACGTCAATAGAATTGTACAAAGAGATATTTTCATTTTTTAAAACCGTACATGTTATGTATACAAAATATGGCAAAGAAGCAATAGAACTTTTTACTTCCTGCCGGGTAAATTTAGTAATACTGGATATTAAGCTCCCTGATATTGACGGAATAGAAGTATTAGAGTTCGTTAAAAGTATTTCAAGTGTACCTGTTATTGTTCAAACAGCACACACAAAACACCTATATTTCTACAGGGCAAAACAAGCGGGATGTGATGAATATATCGCCAAACCCATAAATATTGGCGAAACTATAGCATTAATAAATAAATACATGAAATGAACAGCATTTGGAGGTCCATTCTGCAACAAAAAATAGCCCCTCTTCTACTCCGTTATCTCAACCTGCTTTGGACTTGTCATTAACGATTTGCTACTGTCTTCAAATACAGCCTTTATGACATATGAATACGTGCCTTTTTCTCTAAGATTTTTATCAATATATGTATTTAAATTCCATATATTCAATAATTGGACATATATTTGCTTTGTGTCCAAAAATAATAAAATATTGAACAAATATGGGAGTCAAAAAATTTGACAGACAAAAACCATACAACACTCTGCCATTATTGCCGCCGAGTAAAGATATTGAAAACAATCCAAATATTTTAAAGCGCTTAGTTTTGGCATCAAGAGCTTTGGCAACAGTAAACGGCAATTTAAACCGACTGCCTAACCCATTGATGTTAATAAATACTTTGGCTTTGCAGGAAGCAAAAACTTCTACTGAAATAGAAAATATTTTTACAACTGAAGATGAGCTTTATAAAGCAATATCAGATACTTATAAGGAGTCTAATTTGAATCCAGCAACAAAAGAAGTTTTAAAATATAGAGAGGCGCTTTGGGCAGGCTATAAGGAATTACAGATAAATCGGAAGATTGACACAAAACTTATTAAGCGAATATTTAACCAAATTAAGGAAAACACATCAGGATATCGACCTCCTCAAGCTCAAGTCGTTATAAAAAGGGGAGAAAGCGAATTTCGAACAGGAGAAATCATTTATACTCCACCTAGAGAGGAAGGATTGATTGAATCATTAATGAACAATTTAGTCGAATACTTAAATAATGATGATTTATATTCTGCTGACCCACTCTTAAAAATGTGTGTTGCACACTATCAGTTTGAAGCTATCCATCCATTTCAGGATGGTAATGGTCGAACAGGCCGAATTTTAAACCTCTTATATTTGTTTAGTAAGGGATTATTATGTCAACCAGTACTTTATATGTCTAAATTTATAATATTAAATAAAGAAGACTACTATTTTAAATTGGGGGCAGTTACGCAAAGAAATTCCTGGGAACCGTGGATTAAATTCATGTTAGAAGCAATTGAGAAAACATCTATTCTGACAAATACTCGAATTAATGAAATATTAGCACAGATGGATTCAACTTTAGAGTACGCAAAAGGGAAAATCAAATGGTACAATAAAGAAGTAAACGAAGCGATATTTAACCAACCATATATTAAACCCAGTGTAATCGGTGAAATTATTGGCAAAACATCTCGAACGACATTGACAAAATATATTAATGAATTGGTTAGTTGTAATATTCTCAGACCTAAAAAAGATGGGGTTGAAGTCTTTTATATCAATGAGGACTTAATTAGAATACTGGAAGGATAAAAACAACAAAGCCTAACAATAAATTAAAACCATTGGGGAAAAAATTTAGAGATAAAATAAATACATGAAATGAACAGCCTTTGGAGGTCCATTCTGCAACAAAAAATAGCCCCTCTTCTACTCCGTTATCTCAACCTGCTTTGGACTTGTCATTAACGATTTGCTGCCGTCTCCAAATACAGCCTTTATGGCATAAGAATACGTGCCTTTTTCTCTAAGATTTTTATCAATATATGTATTTGAATTCCCATTTGATGAGGCGTACATTTGCAAGCCCCCACCATTATATGACCTGTATATCAAAAAATTACATTTATCTTTCTTACTGTACTTCCAGCTTAAATCCACCGATTTCTTATCTGCTGCAAGCTGAACATTAAAACCGGTTATTTCACTTTTTAATCCTGTTTTATATACTTTAACAGCAAGAGGTTTCGATTTTTTTGACTGTAACCCGTCATCATCAACCGAAGCAAGGCAATATTGATACGTTTTACCTTCAGCTACATCCGTATCAGTAAATTCAGATATATTTTTGTCAAATTCTTTGTATGCCTGCCAGTCTTTTTCAGATGTCTTTTTGTATAATATTTGTTTTGCTAAATCTTTGCTGCTGCTAGTAGCCCAAGATATATAAACAGATGTATCACTCACGTTATATTTTTTTATAACCGGAGGTACGGGTACTACCATATCAGGCTTTTTTAATTCAAGGGTTTCAGACATTTTGCTATTATTCAAACTATGGTCTACGGCAACAATTTTGTAGTAAATTTTTTCATTTAACGTGTTTAATGTAATGGTATCGGTAAATTCGGTGGCTTGTAAAATATCATTTGTTAGTACCATATAATCGTCTTCTGAGGATGGGGTATTTGAATAATACACCCTGTATCCTTTAATGTCAGGTTCTTTAGCCATTGTCCATTTCAATCTTACTATGCCCGAAGTATCAATTTCTCCTAAAAGACCTGTTGGTTTTTCAGGAGGTATACTGTCGGTCATAAAAACATAAGCAGGGGCCGATTGGGCAATGTTAGTCGCTGTATCAACACTTGCCACAATATAGTAGTTATATCCCGCCTCCAATGCCTCTTTATCGATGTATTCGCGGGCTGAACGAGGCAATATTTTTTTATTCAATGGTTTAAAAGGCCCCCCTACATTTTTACTTCTTCCTATATAAAATCCTGTTAAATCTTCAGAAATATATGGTAATTCCCAGGTAATTTTAACTGTACCTTCAGAGGGGATTTCTGCATTTAAAATATTTGGAATAGAAGGAGGTGTCCTGTCCCTACCCATTGCTTTTACCGGTTCCGACCATGGACTAATATCTCCAAACGAGGTTATCCCCGATATTCTGTACAAATGACTAACATAATTTTTCCCAAGCGAATCAGCATATACATAATTCCGTTCACCTTCCCCTTTAGCCAGCCGGACATAAGGCAGGTCATTTAGCCGTTTGTATGTTTTGCCACCATCGTCAGACCGTTCAATATGAAAAGCGGTATATTCCAATTCTCTTGGCCAGGTAAGCGTAATTAGGCCTTCACCTTCATAGGCTGTTAATCCCTGTGGTCTAACCGGTTTATAAATATCCCTGGCAGCAATGATAAACATGGCCGTATCACACGTGAAAAACGTTTCTGTAACAGGTGAATACAACCTATAAATATATTTTTCTCCTTCTTTAATGTTTTTATCAACAAATCTTAATCCAAGCCCTGTCGCTGCCTGGGGAGAGATATCGGCAACAAATAACGCAAAAGAGAACCTGTTCCTGGCTTCTTCGGATTTGTTTTGAATGTATGCCACCTCATTTTGCGGATCAGTAACATCAAAAGACTTTCCGTACAATGTTTGTGCAGCTAACATAACATAATCATCGTTCCTGTCCGCCTTTTGCTCAAATTCCTGCATGGTCCAAGGGACAATTGGCTGGGCAGTAAGTTTTTTAAATGAATCATCAATAACATTATTATCTGCATCAAGGGATAACCGCTCGATAACAAATCCCGATTTGTTAAGCTCGCGCCAGGCATAGTTATCTTTGTATCCCCAGCGGAGTACTATAGAGTCGCCATAACAACGGGCTGTTAATTTCAGGTTTACTTTATATGTATCCTGTTCTGCCGGTGATTTAGGTTTATCTTCTTTCTTCTTTCTCTGTGCAACAAGACTTATGCTTACAAAAAGAATTAAAATTAAGAAGGTTAACTTTTTCATTTTATGTTGTATTAGTTTATTTTAAAATTATGTATTTTATAATCTCCATTGGTTTATTTCCTAAAATTGGCCAACTGGAATATTTACAGCTCCTGCTCCTCCTCCTACTGATCCCATTGAAAAGAATGATGCGCTTACATTCGATACACCAATGTTTACATTGCCCATGCTTGTTTGGGCAGCATCATAGGCCTGGCCAACCCTGCTATAATTATTTAATTCAGGTGAAGGATCAGTATACATCATTGCATCAAGTATAAATAAGTTTGGAGCCATTTCAATTCCCCGGCCTCCTTTATACTTATATTCGTAAGTAAGATTAATATGATTTGGTTTTAAATAGTTAATTTCTGACAAGTTATAACCGAACCCCCCAATTGCATAGGTTTCCATATATTGCTGGTCTGGAGCATTGTATGCCTGGTTTGAAACATTTTTGGATGTAGTATTAGTCATACTTGAGTTAACTTTAGCATACGCATAATTACTTCCCTTCATCGTAACCATACCTGATGATGCATTTTGAACAGGTGCTTCGGTTACCGTGTTTTCATAAATCCTGTTTCTACAAATATTTTCCATGTCCTGGAATACTATACGTTCAACCCCGTCAAATATTTCCTGGTCTGTTAAGGGTTCGGCAGTTGGAATTTGCATGGTTTTTTCAAAAATAAATCCTCCTATTTTTTCGTTGTAACCTGGTATATTCATTTCTTCCATATCTCCACCTGCAGTGAGAATATTAATGATATTGTCATACACAGATCGTGCCCAACTATCTACAGCCTGCACATCGAGGCTTACTCGTGGTTTTGTATTCGGATCATAAACCTCTATGGGTTGATTAAATTCATCAACAATTTGATGACCATAAACATCAAGAAAGTCAAATGGCTCTTCCCCTCCCATGCATATATCATGAGGGTAAATAATTTTAAGCTGCTCGTTTTGAGGCACACCAAGCTTTTGTTTCAGGCCTGAAATCATATCAGCATTATCAGCCATCTCGTTTTTATCCATATACACATAATCATAATCATAAACTGATTCTCCAAGGACTGGATTTGAAACATTCGTTGCAAATACAGCCTCATTTATTTCCATGGTCTGAACTTTTTCGGCCACTGTGCCATATTTACTTGTACGAAAATAGAGTGAATATAATTTCTTCTCGTTTTTATCTATTTCCAAGTGTTGCATATTAAGTTCACGCGTTGTTTTTGTTATTTCACTTCCCTGGTAATTCCATATGGCTAAATCATGAACATTATACAACAATAATGGCATCGTGGAAGTAGTTTGTGCTTTTGGTGTCCACCGGGCCAGCATTTGCATGCAATATATAGTTGATGGGTTAAGGTTCGAAGGAATCTGGAAACTAAACCTTCTGTTCTCATCTTGCAATGGTACTTCAACTGCATTGCTGGTTAATCCGCCAAGCGGTACAAATTTGGCAATATACTCAATATTATAATCATTAAGGTCAACCGGTATATTGAAATGATAGTAATCTATATTTTGACGGGTCTCCATATATCCCTGGTTATAATCGTTGAAACAGAAATTCCTCTGACGCTGATCAGGAATAGTGTATTTAATATTGCTGTCGTCTATCTCGTCTAATCCTTCATTAGTAGTAAATGCAATAGTATGGACTTCTTCAAAAGGAGTACCGTTTTGCATTTGTGCCTGTTGCCATTCTCCATCAATACGTTCTTCAACAGTAGCAGTAATTGTTAAAGTATAGTCTGATTCGGGCCTTAACATACTATTTGGACTGATCATAAAACCAAATCCTTCCGGATCTATAATTTTAGATACGCTTTCCTGGTTGTTATTTGCTGAAAGTTGAATAGATATGAGGCTTGATGTAAACCGGAATACCCTATACGTTATTTCACCTGTTTCATGGTCAGCTTGTTCGAGAGTAAACGGTGTTGAACTTATTTTAAAGTTGGCAGTTGCCGATGGGTGAATATCTATGCCAAGTTCCTCATTGCTGTCACCTTGAGAATCTTCAAGTGGATAAATATCTGCTAGCAGTTGTACCCCTTCAAGAGCATCTACTGCGGTTGGGACACACTCTTGTCCATGTGAAAATTTATAATGAAAATCACCTTTGATAAGGCCGTCAAGTACTTCAAAATACCCTGCAATAACACCTTTTACCCATGTTGGGTTAACCAATCCTCCTTTTAGAACCGCAGCAGCTCCTGCTTCAAATATTTTTATGTCTTTATCAAAAAATCCTAAATCAATATGTATGGCAAGCATAACTGCTATTCCGGCATATATTTGCCCGTCGGCATACCATCCGCCAATACCTATAGGATCATTCGTTGGATTTCCATCACAATCGGTTGTAAATTTCCGGATAGCCAAATCAAAGCCAACACCTGCATCAAGCGATCCTTTGAAGATAAGGAAAGTCCCGCTGTAATGAAATTCCATACTCCCTCCGAAGATCATTCCTTCCGTACTGCCCATAACCTGGCTTCTTTCACTTACAAGAAAGTTTGACGGCACATTTGCACGTTCTAAAATAGCTTGAATAAACTGAGGTACGGGAGGCATTGGGTCTAACATAGTACCGCATTGAAAATACGATGTGAAATTTAAAAACCCGGCAATAGAAACTTTACAACGTGCTGAATCGGGAGTTGGACGACCAGCCCAAATATACCAATTGTCCGGGTCAAAATGAATTTGTATGGGTATACTGGCAGTTATTGCCTTCATGTTTACATTGCCTTTTAAGTTAGCATGAAATGTTTCGGTTTTGTGGTTATACTGGGCATTAAACAACCCGGTAATCATAGCATTTTTTCCTTTATCGTTTTCACACAGTGCTTTGGCTTCACCGTCGAGATAAATACTTCCCAATCCACCGCTTTCAGTAAAGTCAATCTCAAATCTCACATCTGCCTGGAAGGTTTTTCTCTCTTCGAGACCGAAAACTAACCCTGCTTTTAATCCAAACATTATAGAATTGTTAGGTGTATAATTCACACCTGACGGGCTTGTCCCAATCTGGTTAAATTGACTTGGGTCTTGGGTAATAATATCTTCGGGGATAGTTTGATCACGTTGCATATGATAATAAGCCCCACCGCTAAAACCATAAGCTTTTACACCTGGGAATAGTGGAATCCCGTTTTTGATATCCACTGCCCCATCAACATACCAGTATTTAAATGTATCGGCCTGGCTAATTTCTCCAAATTGAATAACACAACTTACTGTAATGGCCTCTTTAGGAGGGAAAATAGCCTGAATTTCTCCCCTGAACCCATCGCCATAAGTGGGGTCTTCATCATATTGAATTATTGTTCCTTTAATTTTAACAACGGCGAGATTTCCTTCAATTTTAATTGAATCGAGAATGGCATCATCAAAAACATATTTCTTCCTGTCGGTATTTTCTTGTCTTCCTTCGATAGTAAAGGTAGTATTAGCCAATGGCTTGGAGGAGTTACCAAGAAGTACCACATCGGTAACAACCTGGATGCCTGGCTTTGGGCCCTGAACTGGGATGACATTCTTAATTTTCAGTGTAAATCCTGCCAGCTTTTTCTTTCCTGAACTACCTTCAGAGCATGTTCCTAGAGACAGGGTATTTGACTGGCTCCCAAAACTTAAGTTTTGGAATTCCATTCCGTTCAATTTCAGCTTTTTAAGCTGACCCACATTTTGGCCTGATATATCCATAACACCATTAAGGTTAGCAGTAGCCTGAAATGCCCCGGATGCAAACTGAATGTCGATAGTTGATGATTGCTCAATGTCCATTTTTGCTTTCCACATAGGGACTTTCAAATCATCTCTTGGGTCAACAACAAATTGATATTCCAGGTTCCCGTTGTTAATACTCAAAGCACATGTATAACTAAGATATGATGTGTCATGAGCAATAGGGAGCAATAATTTCCCGGAAAAATCACCCTGTGTCAGAGAATTCTTGAATAAGTTCAGATTTAAATTTTCAATTGAAAATTTCCAGTCAGCCAGGTTTCCTTCGGTTATATCAAGAATATTTGTCTTTACCAGGTTAACCGAAATCCCCTGGTTATCTATAACAATATTTTGTGCAGCAATATCAACAGGACCATTGTCTGTTAAAGATGCATTTTTACCTGGAAAACTTACCTGGCCAGACGGAATAAGAATCCCTTTCCAGTCAGGCAGATTGGCCGATGGGTCGGAATTAGAATATGACCCTGGAATATTTTGTGGATTATGCAAATCGGAATGGTCTAATAATGCCGGTTGGTTAACGTCGAAAATAAAGTCGTTCAGATCATTTGCAATAAATGGTTCGGTGAACTCTAAATCGCCAATCCAGTCGCTCCATGCACTTGCGTTGGCAGAAATAGCTGCAGATATTTGGCCTACACCATCAGAACCTGTTACTTGTGTTACAGGAAAGTCATATATCCCATGGATTCTTAATTTCTTAAACCCATTTTTATCGAAAGTAACATAGGTGCCGGAGTCAGCAGGTTGCGAGCCGTTTGCATTCCATCCTTTAAGGGTTATATCTGCCTGGCTTGTTATCATATCCAGCACAACATCATTTTCCAGCAGAAGTGAAGCTTGTGAATTGCATATATCAGTTCCTGAAAAACATATATATTTCTTGCCAAAAGCAACAACATTAGGAGATGCATCGGGAATATCCACAGCAATAGCAGCATCAAATGATGCATTGGTCGGGGTGAAATACAAACCTGTAATGGCAACAATGTTTGTATTCCCATTTACCACATTATTTATTCCTAAAGGTAACTGTTTAGGCGATCCAGAGGCATTACCAACCAATTGGGTTGGGTTTACCTGGAAATAACTTTTTAAATCCTGTGCCTGTGTTGTTGATAAGGATAATAATTCGTCGGCAGGGTCACTTTCTGGAATAAACCCGGCATTTGTACTTACATCTGCAATGGCAAATCCTTCAATAGCTTCATTAGAACTATTGATTTTAATATCGCTAAAAGTTATTTCAACGGGTATAGTACCTGCATTAGACAATGGAAAAGGTATAGTTCCTTCTCCACTAAAGGCGCCATTATTCCCGGGTTGGCCTAATATATTGGTTACTGTTACCGTGTACTCTCCAAGTTGAAAAGTAGAATTCGGATTAACGGTAAAGTTTGTTTGAGCATTTCCTTGTGGTAAAGATCCATTACAATCACAAGCAAACTGTATAGGTTGAACTGGCTGGTTTGGAGGAGGAGTGGGAGAAGAGGAAGATGTATAAACAAATGTAATTACTTCACTTTTCCCGTCATTTACTATGGGCAATTGATTTTGTGATACACTGGCAACAACCTGTACCGCATAAGTGGCATTTTCTTCCAATGGCCAATCACTGGGCAAGTATACATAATTTGTTGTAAGCAATGTTTTTTTAAGCGGGTTACCTACATTGTAATTTACAGCCTGAAGCATTGCATCATCAGGGTTTTGGCTTTGCTGTAGTTTTAAAATATATAGTTCATACGATACAGTATTTGCCCCTAAATTACCCATAACCGGGGTCCAGGAAAACTGGGGTAAATTAGTATTTATATCGCTTTCATCTATCGGATTAACAATAACAGGCGGCTGTAAATAAGCTATTGATATAGTAGTACATCCTAAAGGAGAAGGCTGTGAGAGGGAAGCACCTGTGTTATAGTCAAGCGCCTGGATACAGAAAGAATACATACCTTCGGGAATTATCCCGTCTTTAAGTATCATATTTTTTATTTTTCCAAGTGCTACAATTTCAACATTATTTTTATCTAAAAAATTCGAATTGGCATTTTCCGAATTAAGTACCCTGGTACCGGGAGGAACAATTATTGGACTACTGGGCCTGTAACCTTCTTTTGTATAGACTTCAACTCCATTATCCCCTTCAATTGATCCGGTAAGCATAATGCTATATGTGCTGGATGTATTATTAATTAAAGTGATAATGATTCTTTTTTCCAGTTTGGCATATTTATAGAGTTTTGCACTGTAAGGAGGAACGATATTCACATTAACTGTAATTTCATTACCTGAAAATTGCGAAAATCCTACCTGATTTAAGCATCCAAAAAAGAAAAATATTATAAATATCCGGGTAAGGAATTTTTGTGTTTTCATAAGAATATTTTTTAAAAAATTCATTGGTCTTATGGAACTTATATTATAAGTGTTTAGTTTCTAAAAAGTAAAATTATATCCTATAGTGCCCTGAAACTCTGAAAAGCTATGTGTTTGAGCAAGTTCAGTAGTAACTTCATTAATGGCCTTGTTATTCATCCAATAAAAAGTCATTAATAAATTATGCTTAGGGCTATTAAATAATTGTATTTGAAAAGTACTATTCAAGTTTATAGTATGTCCATTGCTTTCGTTATCAAAATAATTTTTATTATAAGCTAATGATAAACTATTTTGTAATTTGTTATTAAACAAAGGTTTGCCAATTCCTACTGAAAAACCTATATATTTCATATTGCCCATTTCAATTTTTGTCAGGTTATACATCAAAGTGGGGCTTAATGTAAAATTGGTGCTTATGTTCAAATAATTATAACTTAAGTTAGCAATAATTGATGACATATCAGATGTCATATCATTAAGCCTGTTCTTATTTTTTAACTGCTGATGTCCTAAATATAAATTGAAGATATGGGTATAATCCTGTGTAATAAAACTTAATCTGGGACTAACAGCAATATTTTTTGATATTTGCTTAATAAATAATGAGTCGGATTGATTCTCTATTAATCCGGAAGATGTTTGCGATATTCCATAATTTGAATATTGAATATTTAATCCGAATTTTTGGCCCGGGTTCATTACAATATTAAATGAACCTATGGTGCGACCGGTTTTTGCAGCTTTTTTATCATACAGGTTATCAGTCTGAATACCTAAGCTTCCATTAAAAACAAACTTGCTTTTAAAAAGCATAAACATGGGTGCTATTGTAAATTGTTTCAGGTCGGTCTGGAAATAGTATGCCCCCATAGATTTATAATCGGGGTCTATTCTTCTGTATTTTAACTGAAGAGAATACGTTCGTTGTTTAAACAGTAAACTTGTTTCACCCGCAGTTAGCAACTGGGTTGAAACGTTTGGTGTAAGAAATATTTTAGCCGTTTTAATCCCTGTAAATTCACCTTCATCTAAGGGTTGTGCTGTTTGATCAAGGGTATATATACTAAAACCGATATCGGTTTTCCAGGTTAAAGATTTAGCAATAGTTAACTTTTGTGAAATACCAAATACAGCATTTTCTCCGGGTTCAACCTGAAATTTCTCTGGCTTATATGGAATGGAATTCGTGTCATCTCTAGCTTTAAAGTAAATGATATCAAAATAGTTTTTTTCATTTCCAATTCCAATTTTAAAGGAGTACCCTTTGCGCTTGTATGCAGGAATTGGGTGTTGGTAAAGTACAGTATCAACCATTAATGTTGTATCTTCAGGAATAGCTTTCTGAAATTTGCCATATACAGCCCCGAAACGAAAAATACCCGGATTTAGCTCAACTCCTATTCCAAAAAAGGTATGCCCGGCAAGTGTATAAGGAGAGAACCGCACATTTCTATGCCCCAAATGTACCTTAACCCATTTATAGTATGGGCTTACTCCAAACCGGTTAAAAGGTTGGCTAAAACTGCTTTGTTCGTCGGAATAACTAATAGTAAAAGGAAAAGTTATCCCGTACAATGAGAGTGTTGGAGCACCCGAAATAGAATAAGAATACGGAGACCTTCTGTTTTCTGTTCCATTAACCAAGTAAAAACTATTGGAGAAAGATAATCCACCTGTAATTTTTACAGGCTTTTGTTTTGTTATATTTTCAATATCCTGGCCCTTAGCCAAGGGTTGTAATACGAATAACAGAAAAACATTCACTCCAAGAATACAAGACCATTTCCCGCACGATTTCATTTTCATTATTTCTATATCATATTTATTAATGCACTAAAACAATGGCCTGCTTGTTCTTCAATACCATATTATTTATTTGTTTATGGTTAATCTTATTGATGCCCTGTGAATTAAATTTATAGTTATCTATATTGAAATTACAAATTTCAACGGAATTTTTTCAATATTTTCCATGTTTTTGCAAAGTTTTCTTAAAAATAGATAAATCCTGGAAGTAAAAATAATGTTGAACAAATGCATATAATAGTAAAAATGCGACAAAAATAAAATCAAACTGGAAATTTGTCAATGCTAAATGAGTAATAGGTAAGCTCACTGAACTTAAATATTATAGGATTAACTGTATATTTAGAGATGAACTTTGTCGGATTATCACCTGTAAAACATTTGAAATCTTTTATGAAATGCATCTG
>CAZWGG010000047.1:0-15280 GCA_964633305.1 uncultured Bacteroidales bacterium | reverse complement strand
ACTAAATCTTGTCGGGGGAAAAGAGTTTGCTGTTGGGAAAAATGGAAAGAAAAATACCTTGGGGGTTAATATTAAATATTTTTATAACGATGGCAGACGCTATTTACCGGTTGACATTGAAAGATCAAAATTAAATAATGAAACAAAGTTTGATTATTCAAATGCATGGGATAAAAAATTAGATGCAATAATGCAACTGAACCTTAATATCACATACCGGATAAACAGGCCGAAAACCTCTCACGAAATAATTCTTGATATCAACAATGTAACCAATGCCCAGGGAAAAACTTATGAATATTATAATGACAGAACAAATAACCTTGATTATGATACCCAACTGGATATCTTACCAAATTTTATATACCGTATTCATTTTTAGAATTTGAAAAAGAATAAGTAGATGAGAATGTTTATTCATAATATTTTCGATTCAACATATTGAATCAGGCAATGCAAAATTTTGATATGGATTTCTTGTGTGCGATCAGAATATTTTGAATACGGAGCACGAATTTCCAAATCGCAACTATTTGCCAGTTTTCCTCCACCCTTCCCTGTAAGGGCTACTATTTTCATTTCTTTCTTCTTTGCTGCTATTGCAGCATTAACAACATTAATAGAGTTACCGCTGGTGCTTATTGCAAGCAGCACATCGCCGGGTTGGCCTACTCCTTCTATATACCTTGAGAAAACATTTTCAAATCCAAAGTCATTGGCCGCACAAGTTATGTGGGCAGGATCGGAAATGGAAATTGCCGGTATTGCAGGGCGCATATTCCGGAACAATCCGGTAAGTTCTTCCGCAAAATGCATAGCATCACTCATTGATCCCCCATTTCCACAAGAAATTATTTTATTGTTTTTTTTGATACAATCAACCATCAGTTCTCCGGCGATTTTAATCTTCTCGAAATTATCTTCGTTTGAAATAAATTTATCCAGTATCTCCTTTGCTTCAATGAAGCCCTGTTTTATTTCTTCCATAAATGTCAATAAAAAAGTCTAAAAATATAAAATGAATAGGTTAAAAATAAAGTATTTTTAAATAGTAAAACGTAATTAGGCCTTTTTTATTGAGAACCATGAAGAATTTGCGAAAAAAGCTGTTTGAAATAATATTTGAAGCAGATACCCCTCGAGGAAAAGCATTTGATGTTGTATTATTGATTTTGATACTGGTAAGCACTATTTCAGTGATTCTTGAAACAGTTCCCTCAATAAACAGGATGTACAGCAAGGAGATGAAACTGCTTGAGTGGATAATTACCATATTGTTTTCAATAGAATATTTATTGAGGATTTATTCATCTAATAAACCACTGAAATATATATTTGGTTTTTATGGAATAGTTGACTTATTGGCTATTATCCCAACTTTTCTCGGAACAATAGTTGTTGGCACACATAGTTTGATTGTTATAAGGGCTTTGCGGTTATTACGTGTTTTCAGGATATTTAAAATTACCCGCTATATTAGCGAAGAAATGACATTGTTAAAGGCACTAAAAGCAAGCAGGGTAAAAATAAGTGTTTTCTTATTTATGTTATTAATGCTTGTCCTTATTATTGGAACTGTAATGTATTTGGTAGAAGGAGAAAAAAATGGTTTTACAAGTATCCCCAAAAGCATTTATTGGGCAATTGTTACCATGACTACTGTTGGATACGGGGACATTACACCACAAACATCTGTTGGGCAGTTGTTATCGGGGATTGTTATGATACTGGGGTATTCAATAATTGCCGTACCAACAGGCATAGTGAGTGTAGAAATAGCCAATACAATAAAAAAAGCACAAAACACACAGGTGTGCCAGAATTGCATGAAGGAAGGACATGACAACGATGCCCTGTATTGCAAATATTGTGGCACTAAATTACATTGAAAAAATTCGTAACTTTGAAATAAAAAATGATAGTAGAACGTCAAAACAACGAGATTCTAGTTAGATTTGATGCAGGTACAAAAGCTTCCAAGATTCAAACTATCCTTGATTACCTTCGATATGAAGAATTGACTTCAAAATCCAATGCAACAGAAAAAGACGTTGAAAACCTTTTAAAGGATCTTAAAAAAGGTCGTTGGAAGAGGGTAAAAAAAGAAATTGGATTAAATGACTAAAATTATTATTGACTCAAATATTGCGTTTAGTGCCATACTAAATTTTAATAGCCGAATAGGACAGATAATAATTAATGGTAGTAAATATTATGATTTTTACTCACCAGAATATATCAGGGGTAAATTATGGACAGGGGATAAAAAATTAATTAAAGGTTTGACTGGCATAGGATTTAAACGTTTAATTACTACTGATAATTTATATGAAGACTTTATCAAAAAAGACAAATTGTAGAATATAATACTTAGGGTAACCCTGCATCATAGCGCATTGTACTTCTCGTTTTGACAAGTTAGTGCTTATTTATTCTTTAGTGTAAAATACTAGTCTATAACAATTTGATAGGCAGGGCACAGTAAAGTCACATGCTGAACAAGCTCTATATTTTCCATGTCAATAGTGACTTTTCCGCCACTATCAAAAAACCCGGTTAAATAAAATGATAAAATTTAAC
Organism: uncultured Bacteroidales bacterium; assembly: GCA_964633305.1. Classification (GTDB taxonomy): domain Bacteria; phylum Bacteroidota; class Bacteroidia; order Bacteroidales; family UBA10428; genus CAZWGG01. The sequence goes on along the minus strand of CAZWGG010000047.1, from coordinate 12,700 downwards.
AGGGACGATATTTTTATTCGAACAATTCAGGTTTAATGGTTATCATACAGGATATTACCTCCGCTTAAATATACAGAAGTTGCATCATTGTATATTCCGTTCCAATCTCCGTCTAATGGTGAAGTAACATCTCCGTCTCCATTAGTATCCCCTCCACGTGTATCATCTTTAAATGAAGTAAAATAATTTGATGCATTAAATATAAGATTAGCACCTATACCTATAACTAAACAACCTTCAGGAGTAAATTTTACTATTACATCTTGTGCGAGTGTCAGCGATCCGGGGCTTCCAATCCAAAGATCATTGTCGTTTATTATAAACGGTACTTCGGTTTCTGCCCAGGTAGTAGGAGTACCAATACCATCCCAGTCATATACAAAAATACCGTTCATAGTATTTATTGTTCCGGGGTTGTCCGGATCATGAAAAATATTGGTTGTCCCGATATTCATTGTAGATACAATGGATAGCGGTAAATTATTGTCAAAGAAAGTATTGTTTTGTATAGTTGTTGAAGGGTCTGCATCGCTTGCGGTTAGGGCACCATAGTAAAAGTCCCCGTTTTTGCCCCCAAAGTTTTGGGCAAACACACAGTTTGTAATGGTTGCTGTAACATCAAAAATATGAACAGTTCCCGGGTAAGTTGAATTTCCTCCATAATAGAAGTGACAATTGTTAAATGTACTGCCATTACTTTCAACCCAAATCATGCCCCAATCCTTTACATCAGGGGTAGTGGCAGAACCATCGCCATTATTATCTCCGCCATGTTCATCATCTTTTATCGATGTAAAGATTATGGGATTGCTTGATGTGCCATTTGCAACAACTGTTCCACCGGAACCTACAGCCATATCATATCCATTTGATGTGAATTTTATTATAGTACCTGCTTCAATGGTTAATGTGTTATTTACCCAAAAGTCCCAATCCTGTATAATATAAATTGAATTTGAACTCCAGGTTGTAGGAGAATCAATATCATCCTCTATATAAACGAGGTTATTTCCGGGGCCATCGCCATCATCATCTTTTTTGCATCCTAATGCAAAAATGAATAATAGAATAAATCCGATAAGAATGTTTTTTTTCATGTTTGTTAGAATTTAATTTTTTCTATTATAGTAAAATTACAATTAAAAGGTTACAGATAAAATTGTTTTAAATTAAAATTATTATAATTATATGGAAACAAGTCGGTAACCCAACGTTATGAGTTTAAAGTTTGACATGAAGTAACTGTTAAACTCCTGCAATATTTATAGCATCGCTACTCCAAGGATTAGAATTTTGTATAGCTTCCAACAGTTCTGCCGGCTGGTCGATTACCTTCCACATATTGAGATGATCGGGCCGCATGAAATTTTCTTCAACCATTTTATTTAGCAATGCAATTAATGAATCATAAAAACCTGCTGTGTTAACGATAATGATAGGTTTAGTAAATTTCCCAAGCCTTTTCAGTGAAATAACTTCCATAAGTTCTTCCAATGTCCCGCTTCCTCCCGGAAGAGCCACTACAGCATCTACATCATGAATAAGCCGTTTCTTCCTTTCGTGCATATCTTTGGTAACCATCATGTTTTTTACACCAGGATGCCCCCATTCTACTTTCATCATAAATGTTGGGATAATGCCCTCGATGTTTCCCCCATTTTCAAGTATATAATCTGCCAGGGTCCCCATTAGCCCTACTGCCCCTCCCCCGTATACCGCTATTATTTTATTATCAGCCAAAACTTGGGCCAGTTGCCGGGCTGCATCAAAATATTCCTGCTTTACCTGTCGGCTGGAAGCGCAAAACACGGTTATTCGTTTTAACATTTTTAAAAATATAAATTGAATTTTAAGTTTTAAATATAGTTTATTTTTTCTGTGAATGCATAATAAAAATGTGAACCACGAAGATAGAACTATTACACTAATAAGCTGTATTAAAAATGGGGGATGGAGTATCTTTTTGAATACGGGAGTTTAAAAATTTCAACTAGAAGTTATTCCCAAAACAGCATGGCTTTTCACCTTATAAAGGATTGCTTCGTTTTTCATTTTGTGCGGTGTTAAATTTGATAAAACTATGCAAATAAATAATTTTTTAATACGTATTAAAATTTATTCTTATAGTTATTATATTTACAATTTAATATAAGAAAATTAACAGTTCAACTGCATTAATTTGTTAGTATATGCCTATAGCTTATAAAATAGTAGAGCAATGCCAGCCAGGCATTAAAGGAGGTGGTGAAAAAAAGTACTATGCGCGTGCATGGAAAAGACAGAAGATGTCGATTAATAGTTTGTGTGAATTAATTGCTGAAAGAAGCACATTTTCCGGTGCAGACGTGAAAGGTGTTGTCGCGGCTTTTACCGAAATGATACCTGAACTTCTTAAAAAAGGATATACAGTTGATTTGGAGGGTTTGGGAATATTCAGCATATCAATAAAAAGCAGGGCGGAAAAAAGCTATAACGATGTTACTAAACGAAGTATAACAGGCTCCCAGATAAACTTCAGGCCAAGTCCCAGGTTGAAAAATGAAATTAAAAAAGCAGAATTTACCAGGAAGTTGAAATAGTTATGTTGTAATCCTTTCGGATTTGCAACTCTGTATTAAACTCAATCTTCTGTTAAACAGTGCTATATCGAAAGATATCATTGGTAGTGAAAAAACATGTGAAATTCCCTAAAAGTACAATGAACGGGAAGAAGATTTTTTCGTATGGCTTCGATTAGTTTACCTTCTTGGCCAGGACACAAGTATTCTTAAATTTTTTCACTTTTCCTGATGCATTAAATATTTCAGTATAGATTAAATAGGCACCTATCGGTGCAATTCCTCCTGTTTCATTTATTCCATTCCAGGTAAAAGTGCCCTTTGTTCCCAATAACAAGTTCGTTGCAATTTTTTTCACAAGATATCCATACCGGTCAAAAACCATGATGTTTGCAACAAATCCGGGCTCACTTAAATGATAAGAAATAGTAACTATATCATCATAGCCATCGAAATCGGGAGAAAAAATATCGGGAGATATTACTATTTCATCATTTTCCTGTTTGTTATTTTTGTTTTGGGAGTTTTCATAGCCTGGTGTTGCAAAACCTGAACCTGCTGAAGATGAATGCCAGTTTTCCGGACTATTTGTTGGCTGGTCGCAATCCACTCGTTCAAGTGAAATGCCTTTCTGGTTAGTAATAAGGCTATAATGTAAATCATCAGAGTATATGAATTCATCTATTTTGTTTTTTCCTGCATCAAGCAAAAGAATATCTCCTTGTTTATTCGGCAACACAGGAAGTTTATTTATTTCAAGTACCTTGTATACATTTTTACAGTAATAGGTTTTCAGCAATAAGTTTCTGTTTTCTGTTAATGCAAGATATTCTCCCGGGTAAAGGGTATAATGATAACCAATTAAATCATAAACTTGGGAGATTTCTCCCGGTATTTCACCGGTCAAACCCAATTTAAAATTTTTTATGTCGATAACTTTTTCTGAACGGTTAAAGATTTCTATAAATTCACATCCTGCCTCAAACGGATCAAAAAGTATTTCGTTAAATACCAGGTCAAAATTATTACAATCAGAGGATTTACGGAAATTTGCTGTTGTTTCGGGGGAAATACTGTTACCAGAACAGTCGAAAATCTCATTTTTTAGCAAAAGGGAATAAACCGTATTTTTTATGAATACAGTTTCAAAAAGAAGTTCAATTGTGTTGAATTGGAAATTCACTCTTTTCACTGACAATGGGTTTCCAACACCATTGTTAATTTTACAAAAATGAATGTCTGAAAAACCGTTGCTGTCAACCTGTTCACTAAATAAAAGATGAACAACAGAATCGTTTATGATAATGACTTTTAACAACTCAGGGTCGGTCAGGTCCGGATTATTACCGGAAATAGAATTTTGCATTCCTGGAGTGCCGCCCCTGTTATCATCTGATGCCTGCCAGTTATTCCTGCCTGCGCAAGGGTTATCAGTATCGATAATTTCAAGCGACCAACCTCCATCACTTTTGTATGTTGAACTGTACCATTTGCTATCGTATCTGGAAGTAAAAATAATTCGATTTTCATTATTTCGAATTACTATCTCCTGGCCTTTGTTTGAAAGACTGGGGAAATTGGTTACGGGTAAAACAGTACCATATTTGCTAAATAAAGGAAGGTATTCGCTATCACATAAAATAAGGTATTCATCAGGAAGGATGATGAAACCGGGAAGCACGGCACTATGGTTGCCAATTTGAATTTTACAATCTTCCAGGTTTATCGGGTACTTGCAGCGGTTGTATAATTCAACGTATTCTGCCTCAGGCAGTAAAACCGGAGGAAAAGGATCGGCCATAATCTCTGTAAGTACAAGATCGTTATACCCGGCCTGGTAATAGATAAAGCTAACTGTATCTGCCGGATTAAAGTTGCCATACACATCTGAAAAGTTCTTTATTATTAATGTATAACTTACTTTAGGTCGAAAAGGTTGGTTAAACCATATTGATATAAAGTCCCCGGTAATGCCGATTGAATCAACGAAATTAATAAATCGTGGGACAATATTTTTAGTAGTAATTCCCAGGGCCTCCAGTTTTTCATTGAATTTTAACTGTATGCTGGTGTTGTTTATGACTTTGAAAGTAATGATTTCAGGTGGTATGGTATCTTTGCTAAAATCACCATTTATTGCCAGGTCATCAAACCAAAGTTTTTGGTCTAGTCCGGACGTATACTTGTAATAAATACCAAAATAATTAGAGGTTAATATTTCAGTATCCGTGCCTTCTCCTATATTTCTATAATTTGAGCCGGTACAGGTAGGGTCAATGTAAATTGTCCATTTCCCATATTTGTTTCGGGTTATTTTAAGTTCTGCGGGTTTTTCTGTCCCAATTTTCTCTTGCCAGTTAAAGTATGATGTAACTATTGGCTCAATTTTATTGTCTGTCACTTTCCATAACTTAATACAATCATCGTAGCCTGTTAAATTTACTCCTATCGCATAACCGTTACAGTTTCCCTTTATGGTCATTTGATTTGAATTATCATCGGCCACAAGAAATATGACCCAATTGTTATTTGATGAGGGGGCATACCCATGCCGTATTTTAAATTGCCATGTGGTAGTTGATGAATCAAGATGAAGGACATCATGTTGGAATGATATCCTGTCACAACCTAAGCTGTCATTATCAAAAACATGATGTAATGAAAAATTTCCCGAAAGAGGTTGATTTTCTGATATGGACCAACGTTCCGGGGGGCTTTGTTGCCAATTATTTAATGAAATGATTTCAAAACTTTCGATTAGTTGTCCTGCAACATCACAGGTGATAAAATAGCAGAGAATGATTAAACGGGATTTCATTTGGTTTGTTTTTGTTGTTAGTAAATTTTATTTATACAAGTTAAATACTTTAAAACAGCTAGTGTAGTGTCAAAGCTGTTTTACTGTCTGAAACCCTGACAGAGTTCTCTTAAAAAAGAGATACATTTAAAAAGGATTTACGGCATTTCATAAGCCAACTCTGTCAGGGTTTTTTAAATTTGTTGCCATTTTAGCCTTGACAAGATACTAGAATCTTTATGTTACCATTAAAGCCTTGGACAATGGGTTTAATTCATTTATTTATATTCAACCCGGTAACCATAAAAAACCAAAAACTGCTTGTATTAAAAAAACTTATCAAGTATTTAGTTTCAGTATATTTCCTTGTATTGACATCGTGTAACTTTTTATTAAAATATTTTCATTAATCGATTTTTATTCCGAATTTTACCAATAATATTGTCGCGTAAAATACACATTTACTTTTAATTATTCAAATCCCTATAAGGGATTTTTTTTAACCGTATGTTTAACTTTTAAAAATTAATTGGTGTGAGAGTAGCAATTGTAGGCGTAAGCGGTGCCGTCGGACAGGAGTTCCTTCGCGTGCTGGAGGAACGAAATTTTCCGCTTGACGAGCTAGTAATTTTTGGTTCATCACGAAGTGCAGGAAACGTTTATGAGTTTAAGGGCAAAAAACATACGGTTAAAGAACTTAAACACAACGATGATTTTAAAGGTATTGATATTGCACTAACATCTGCAGGTGCCGGCACATCAAGGGAATTTGCCTCTACCATTACGAAGTATGGGGCTGTTATGATTGACAATTCAAGTGCATTCAGAATGGATGACGATGTTCCTCTTGTTGTTCCGGAAGTAAATGCTGAAGATTGTAAGAACAGGCCCAGGAATATTATAGCCAATCCTAATTGTTCAACCATTATAATGCTTGTAGCTATAAAACCTATTCATGATTTATCACCAATTACCAGGATACATGCAGCAACATATCAATCTGCTTCGGGGGCGGGGGCTGCTGCCATGAAGGAAATGGAAGAGCAGGCAAAACAAGTTTTGGCCGGTGAGCCGGTAAAAATAGAAAAATTTGCATACCAGCTTGCCTTTAATGTTATCCCGCATATTGATGTTTTTCTTGATAATGATTATTCGAAAGAGGAGATGAAAATGCATCATGAAACACGAAAAATGATGCATGCAGATATCGATGTAAGCTCTACTGCCGTAAGGGTCCCTGTTTACAGGGCCCATTCAGAGGCCATTTGGGTTGAGACCAAAGATGAACTAAGCGTGGAACAGGTACGCGATGCTATGACAAAAGTTCAGGGATTGGTGGTTGAAGATGATCCGAAAAATAAGAAATACCCTATGCCTTTGTTTGCAGCAGGAAAAGATGCCGTATATGTAGGGCGTATACGAAAAGATATTACAAACCCAAAAGGTATTGCTTTTTGGTGTGTGGGAGACCAGATAAAAAAAGGAGCAGCATTGAATGCTGTGCAAATTGCAGAATATCTTGTTACAAATAAGTTGTTGTAATAAAATGAAAGATAAGGGCCTTCGGGTAAAATTAGCTGAAGATGATAACGGTGTTATTGGAGGAATGATACAATATGTTCCTGTTGAATATTCTAATGGCGAAGGCACTAACCTTTATTTTATAAATTGTATATGGGTACAAACAGGGGAGAGGAAATTTCAGGAAAAAAGGCATGGGTAAAGCCTTATTAAAGGCTGCCTAAGATGATGTGAAAAAATCAGGTTTTGTTGTTTTGCCTTAAAATTATCTTTTTTACTAATCCTGCAAGAAAGAAAATTAGAATTAAAGTGAATACAATTGAAGCCCCCGACGGGATATTGAAAAAATAAGCACTGATTAAACCTACCATTGAACCAACAAATCCGAAAAGTATTGACATAAATATGATGGCACTAAATTTCTTCGAAAATAAATTAGCCACATTTTGTGGAACGGTTAATAAAGATAGTACGAGTATTATCCCAACAACTTTTATATTAATTACTACGGTTAAAGCTACCAGGGTAAGCAAAAAATAATTAAAAAACTGAACAGGTACCCGTTGGGTAGCAGAAAACTCTTCGTCAAAAGAAATAAAAACAATAGTACGGTAAAAAATTATATAAAAAATAGCAACAATAGCTGTTATTATGATCATAAATAAAAGCTCATTCCCTGAAACCGTAAGAATACTGCCAAAAAGATAACTCATTAAATTAGGAGCATATCCGGGGGTAAGGTATATAAAGATAATACCTAAAGCCATGCCAAATGCCCAGAACATGGCTATAATCGAATCATTTCTTAAATTAGCTTTCCTTGAAAAGAATTCAACACCCAATGCAGATAAAACAGCAACAATTGCTGCACCGATTATCGGGTGAATACCCAAAAAATACCCTATTCCTACACCCCCGAACGAGGAATGGGTTATCCCTCCGCTAATAAACACTATTCGCCTGGAAACAATATATGTTCCGACAATACCACATGAAATACTTGTCAATAATGCTGCAAAAAAAGCATTCAGAAAAAACTTGTATTGTAAAAGTGAAAATACCTGATCCATTTATTTATGGTTTTTAAGTACACGGTGTGGGACAGTCCCATGTGTTATCAAATCAATAGGACAATTATACGCTTTTAAAACCTCATTATTAATTTCGTTCGACGGATGATAATGTAAATGGTTATTAACACAAGCAATGGTTTTCACATATGACGAAATCATTCCAATATCATGTGAAACAACAACGATAGCCATAGTTTGGTTAAGTTCTTTTAAAATACGGAATAACTCTTTTTCAACAACCTGATCAACAAAAGTATTTGGTTCGTCAAGCAAAAAAAGTTGTGGCGATGACACAATAGCCCTGGCTAATAAAACCCTTTGTCGTTGTCCGCCTGAAAGTTCTCCGACAGAACGTTTTTGTAAATCAGCTATTCCCAATTGATTCATTATAAATAAACATCGGTCTTTATCAACTGCCGTGTAGTTAGAAAAGAGATATTTCCCTCCCTGTAATCCCGATAGAACAACTTCCTTAACGGTGATAGGAAACTTGTGGTCGATATTGCTGAATTGCGGCAGATAACCAATTGTAATTTTTTGTTTGTCCTTTCTATTACGTGTATATATAATTTGTCCCTTAATTGGTTTTATAAGTCCAAGCAATATTTTCAGCAACGTAGTTTTACCTCCGCCATTGGGGCCAATTACTCCGATAAAATCTGATTGGCAGATTGTAAAATCTTCAATTGTCAATACTGTGCGGTAATTGTACCCTGCATATACATTCTTTAACTCTATAAGCTTTTCAGTCATATATGACTATTTATTTATTGCTGTTACCTGGTCCGTTATATAATTAATTTGCTGTTCCCAATCTTCATCGAGAGGGTTTATTTGTACTATTTTACCACCTATTTCATCAGCAATTTTCCGGGCGTTTTCTGCATCAAATTCCTTTTGTATAAAAATAATCTTTATATTCTCTCTCCTTGCAATATCTATTATTTGTTTTAAATACAAAGGAGTAGGCGATTTTCCTTCTAATTCAATTTCATGCTGCATTAATCCATAATCATTCGCAAAATACGTGAGTGCAGGATGATAAATAATGAAATGACGATTCTCTATTTGAGATAATTTCATCTCAAATGCCCGGTCAAGGCTATCCAATTTCTTCGAAAATCGACGAAAATTATTAAAATAAAAAAGACTATCTCCCGGAACCAATTCAACCATTGCATTATATATGTTCATAATCAATGTTTTAACTTGTTTTGGGGAAAGCCAAAAATGAGGGTCGACAGATGAATGTAAATCATTGTGATAATGAGAGCTGCTATGAAATTCAACTCCATCAGAAAGATCATAAATCTTCATTGTCGGGTTAATTTGGGAAATATTATTCATCCATGCTTCTTCAAATCCAATGTGTCCAATCCTGAAATATGCCAATGATTTGTTTAATTGTTGCAATTGAAGAGGTGTAGGATCGTAAGTTGATGGACTGGCCCCCGGCGGTACCATCACATTAACGACAACTTTATCTCCTGCAATTTTATCAACAAAATATTTTTGGGGCAATATACTTACTGTTATTACTGGCTTTTCGTCCGTAAGGGCATTCTCTCCAAAGCATCCTGAAATAAGCATGATTGAAAGAAAAAGACTTATAGTTTTAAAAATGTGCTGCAATTTTATTTTGTGTTGTAGAGGTAATGAACTATATATAAGTTATAACATACTTGAGAAACAAAATTTAACCCTGTTGTTTTTACTTGTTTTTACTTTCTTTTGAGGTACCGGATCATATCCGTATGTGCCCCAGGGATGACACCGTAATATCCTATTGAAAGCTAACCACCCTCCTTTGAACAATCCATGTATCTTTAATGCCTCAATAGCATATTCCGAACAAGTGGGAACGTGCCTGCAGTTTTTTGGTAACAGGGGAGAGAGTATATATTGGTAAAGCCTAATCGGTAAAATAAATACCCCGATTACAATATTTCTTATTATTTTAAATAATTTCATCAGACACTAAGATGTTAAAAAACTAAAACACAAAGATAGATATAGTTTCTTTGGGTAGTTAAAATTTAAGTGCATTTTTATTTTCCGGCATATTCAACAAAGTTCCTTTCGGTTTCATGTAAAATTACCTTTAATTTAAGCTTGCTATTAAGCTTATCCCTAAGTATTTTCCAAATAGTAACAACAATATTTTCCGCTGTTGGAATAAGGGTTTTAAAATCATCAACATCCAGGTTTAAATTTTTATGGTCATATCTTTTCACAATATTTTCCTCTATAACATCTTTTAATGTTTTTATATCGATAACATATCCGCTATCGGGATTAATGTCTCCTGTAACCTTTACAACCAGGTCATAATTATGCCCATGAAAATTCTCATTGTTGCATACGCCGAATATTTCCTTGTTTTTTTGTTCATCCCATTTTGAATTGTGCAAACGGTGTGCAGCATTAAAATGTGCTTTTCGACATACAGTAACTTTCATTGTGCTCTTTATTCGTGGAATTAGTGTCTATATTTTATCGTTAGTAAGAATGTATAAATTTACAACATTCTTTTGTTTTAGAATTAACTTTGCAAAATGAAACACAAAGTATTTGCTTATGGCACGTTGATGGACCCGGAAATTCGAAAATCTATTATAGGGAAACATTGTAAATCCAAAAACGGTTCATTAACAGGATACAGGCTTGATGAAATTATTCTTGATGGTAACAACTATCCTATAATTATTAAGGATAGTATTGTAAAAAAACCTTTACACGGAGTTACTTTTAAAGTTAATGATTTTGAGTTAAAAATACTTGATCGTTATGAATCAAATGCTTATGTCCGAGAAAAGGTTGTTCTGCAAAGCGGTGAAAAAGCCTGGGTTTATGTAAAACCTTGATCAAAGAATCTAAAACCCTTTTTCTTTGCACAACAATAAAAATATGCTGCTACTTCTATTTCTTTGATGGAATGCTAATAACCCATAAGCCTGCATAGACGATCTTTTACTAGCGCTACCAATGACATCCTTCATCATCATGCTGTTTGACAGTTAATTGGGAATCATTCAAAAAAGAAAAATCTGATGAATGAGCTACAGAAACAGCCACGAACGCACGAATTATATTTGTATTTGCAAATGAACACAGAGGAATTCATAATAATTTTATTTATAATTCGTGCATTCGTGGCCACTTTTATTAGCTGCTTTTTAGTTAATTTGACATTATCCATAAAAACAAATATTTTTGTTTAGCACCTGGGATGACTGAATTCAAGACAAGTGTGACGAAGTTATTACTCACCAGTTAATAACTGTTTCATCAGATCGCTTCACTAGTAGGCATTTTCCCAGAGCCGCTAACTACCCTTAACATCTTTTAACATCATATTCGATATTAAAATAGGTGTATTTAATAATTTTGCAGAAGATATTTTTGGATTGAACAGGTTAGTATTTATATTATCAGGATTTTTAATCTTAATTTCTGTCCATGTAAATTCGCAATTATTTGGAAAGAAGTCCCCTGTCCTTCAAGGCCGGTTTACAGATAAAGAAAATGATAACCATCTTGCATTTGTTCATATTTTAAATGAAAGCAAACGAACCGCAGCAATTAGTGACACGTCAGGTCTTTTTCAACTAAAAGTTGATATTGGCGATACATTGGCTTTTAGTGCATTGGGATACCTTGGCAAGGTAATTATTGTGGATGAACATATGTTACAATCTTGTTTATCCATTCAGCTTGTACCCCGAACATATGATATTGATGAAGTTAAGGTAATTGCCCTGGGAACATACTCTCAATTCAAACAAAAGTTTCAAAACCTTGAATTGCCATATACTAAAACAGACCGATTAAGGGACCACTTAAATATGTTAGCTGTTAAAGCCGGTGAAGAAGGATACCAAGAATATAAAGATAAAAAAATAGCCGAAGATGGAGTATCTATTGCTTCTGTGCCGATTCTAACCCCTGAGGAACGGCAACTTATAAAACTTAAAGAAATTTTAAAAGAAGAAAAGATTCAAAAAATTATCGATAAAAAGTATAACAGTGAAATTGTAGCAGATCTTACCGGGTTAAAAGGTGATGAACTCATTGATTTTATGAGCTTTTGTAACTTTAAAAAACAATATTTACTAAATACAAAGCAATATGATATATTAGTCAAAGTACTTGAAAAATTCAAGGAATTTAAAAAAATGCAAAAAAGTGGAAGCCTTGAACAAAAAAACATGTATGTCTAATTCTTTTTTAATTCATTTTTTTGCCTCGCAAAGGCAAGCAGGCAGAAAAAACAAAGTTTTACGGAATGATAGCCTAATTTTCGTTGCCCTGGGGTATATAAAAATTACAGGAAATAGGGTAATGATCAGACCATTTTACCCTTTTGGTCGTAAATCCAAATGTTTTTATTTTTTTATCGTGTAATATATAGTCTATCCTAAACGAAGGAAAATTCCCATAGTAGGTATTTCCTGTGCCGTTGCCTGATTCAACAAAAGCATCTTGTTTGTCTTTCTTTAACTTATAATAGGTATAAGAAACAGGTGTATCATTAAAATCGCCGCATACAATTACCAGAAACGGGCAATTTTTTATGTGCTCAGATAATACATCAACCTGCTGTGCCCTTTTTATATAGGCATCTTTTAACCGGGTAGAAATATCCTTTATTTCATCCAGGTGTTTATTATTGTAATTAAAGAAAATACTGTCAAAAACATTATGGCTGTTTCTTTTAAGATGTGTTGATTGTCAATATGTATTATATATCC
>CAZWGG010000046.1:2714-15411 GCA_964633305.1 uncultured Bacteroidales bacterium | reverse complement strand
CAAGTCCTGCAGAAGAAATAGTTATTGCTAAGAAAGAAATAGCTGTTTTATAATGAACTTCTTCAATTTCTTCTGTTTGATTGTAATTTTTTCGAGAATAGTAGATTGATAACGTAAGGTAGATAATAAGCAAAATGAAGAAAATTAATCCTTCATAAAATTCTAAATAACCATTCAAAATAAAGATATAAAATAACACACTGGCAAACATCATTACAGGCCAATCTATTTTAACCGAATTTTTTCTTACAGGTATGGGAAAAATAATTGCAGTGAGACCAAGCACCAAGGCAATATTTGCGATATTTGACCCCACGACATTTCCTATTGAAATAGCTGGGTGCCCTTGTATTGCAGCCAATACGCTTACAAAAAGTTCAGGAGCAGATGTGCCGAATGCAACTACTGTTACACCAATTATAAGTTTAGATATTTTGAACCTGTATGCAAGGGATATACTCCCTTTAATAAGATATTTACCGCTATAAATTAATATAATAAACCCTACAGTTAATAAGAAATATGCCATGAATCAAATAGAAGGTTGATAAATTTTCATATGTTGGTTTTTTAAAGAAGATCAAATGGCTTAACCTGTCAGATTTTTTTTAACTTCATTAATATTCTTATTGATATCTTTTGTTTCTTCATTTATTTCACGCTTTATATCTTCGGTGGCTTTTCGAAATTCTCGCATTCCTTTTCCCAGTCCACGTGCGAATTCCGGGATTTTTTTTGAGCCAAATAACAGCAATACCATTAACAGCACAACAATAATCTCCTGACCGCTTATAAACAGTATGATCATAATTAAAATCCTATATAAATGCAAATATACTTAATCTTTACCATTATTCGATGAGATAGTTTTGCCAGGTTTATATTAAAGCAATTACAAAATTTAATGTTGATATAGCCTGTGTTTGTGAAAACTTGAATCCTAAGTTTATTGGTATATCTTCAACTTAAATAGCTTTTACTTCACAAAAGTATTTAGTTTCAGTATATATCCCTGATTTAAATTTGTATAGATCATAAAAAAGCCCCGGGAAACTTCCTCGGGGCTTAACTTATATTGTAATACATATTATGAAAACCACTATTTTTTCTTTTTTGTTATTTGCTTTATGGTATCAAAAACAATTGGAGTAGCAATAAATAATGAAGAGTATGTACCAACAACTATACCGATAAGTAATGCGAAAGTAAATCCTTTTATGCTTTCACCTCCAAAAATGAAAATGGTTAACAATACTACGAATGTTGTCATAGATGTATTGATGGTACGGCTAATGGTACTATTTAGTGCCATGTTAAGCACTTCTGATCTTTCGCGTTTAGGGTACAGCTTATTGTATTCCCTAATACGGTCGAATACCACCACGGTATCATTAATAGAGTACCCAACCACAGTGAGTATTGCAGCGATAAACGCCTGATCAATTTCTAGTGAAAAAGGCATAGACCCATAGAAAAGTGAGAATACGCCCAGAACAATTAATGTGTCGTGAATGAGGGCAGCAACAGCTCCAAATCCGAACTGCCAATTTCTGAACCTGAAAAAAATGTAGAGGAACATAAATACAAGTGAAATAACTATAGCACGGGCTGCTTTACGCTTTATGTCGTCAGCAATTGTCGGTCCAACTTTTTGTGAGCTCTGCCAATAATCGGCATAGAATTGATCATAGGTAATACTACTATCAATCATGGGCTTTAATCCTTCATACAGCTTTTGCTGAATTTCATCTTCAATGGTTTCACTTTCGTCATCTACTTTGTACCGCGTAGTAATGCGAACCTGTTCATCGCTACCAAAAGTGATTACCTTAGGTCTTTCTCCAAGAACAGGTTCAAGCCTGTCAGCAACTGTAAAGGGTTGTACAGGTTCTTGGAACCGGATAACGTAATTACGGCCACCTGTGAAATCTACTCCTTGATCAAGTCCCCGTGTAAAAAGGGAGCCAATGGCGATAATTATCATAATTCCTGAAAGAACATAAAAGGTTTTTCTTATTCCTATAAAATTGATGTTCGAGTTTTTAAAAGCACCTTCGGTCATTGGAGTAGAGAATGTAACCTGGGTATTTTTTTGGAGAAAAATTTCAAATATTAACCTGGTTACAAAAATGGCAGAAAAGAGGGATGTTAAAATTCCAATTACCAGTGTGGTAGCAAAACCTTTAATAGGCCCTGTGCCTAAGAGATAAAGGATAATACCTGTAAGCAGGGTGGTAATATTGGCATCAATAATAGCCGAATATGCATTTTTATACCCGTCTGAAATTGCCATACGGATTCCTTTGCCGGCCGCAACTTCTTCCCTTATTCTTTCATAAATCAGCACATTAGCATCAACAGACATACCAATGGTAAGAACAATACCGGCAATACCCGGCAAGGTAAGTGATGGCCCGAGTGATGCCAATACGCCAATTAGGAAAAACATGTTTGAAAGTAAGGCAATATCAGCCACCAGGCCTGCCCTTCTACTATAATAAAAAATCATGTAAACCAGAATAACAACAAAGGCTATAAGAAATGAATTGAGACCCGAATTAATGGCTTTTTTCCCAAGTGACGGTCCAATTACATCTTCCTGCAATATTCTACAAGGCGCCGGTAGTGTTCCTGATTTAAGTAAATTGGCTAAATCTTCTGCATCTTTAACAGAGAAGTTTCCTGAAATCCTTGTGCTGCTCGTATTGATTTCTTCTTCAACAACTGCAGAGGAATATACCAGGTCATCCATCGAGATAATTACATACTTGCCTACATTTTCTTTAGTAATTTGTCGCCATTTATTTGTTCCGGTACCATTCATGTTCATGGTAACAAATGCAGACCCGTTGTATTGATCAAAACCTTGACGGGCACCTGTAATAACGTCGCCGTCAAGAGGGGCTTTACCATCTCTTGTGGTTATTTTAATAGCATGCATTTGAAAGATATCACTTGGCTTGCCTGTTTCGGGATCATCCATGGGAAAGGCAGACCAGAAATATTTAAAATCCCTGGGAAATACCGACTTTTCCATGGCTATTTTCATATACCTGTTAACTTTTGCAGTGTCCCTAAAATGGGCCAAACCAATTGTTGTACCGGGTATCATTTTGTTATCCGGTGTCATATGAGGATATAATACTGAGAATAAGGATTCGCCGGCAAGGGAATCAACCAGTGATGAATCCGATTTTTCAATCTGTGATAATAGAGATGGCTCAGTAGAGTCCGTTTTAGCCAATAGAGCAGGGGAAGCTTCTTTTTTGGGGTTTTTCTCAGTTGCCACAGGCTCATCACTTTTTTCTTCTTGTTCTTTTTTAAGTTCCTTTTGAGCCTCAAGATACTGTCTCACGACCTTGTCAGCTTCCCATAGCCTGGGATAAATTTCAAGATTATTATAAGTCTCCCAGAATTCCAGGTTAGCAGTACCTTGTAAGAGTTTTCTAATACGGTCTTTTTCTTCAACACCCGGCAACTCTACCAGTATTCTTTCTCCTCCTTCAAGGCGTTGAACATTAGGTTGGGCAACCCCAAAATGGTCGATACGTGTGCGGATAATGTTGAATGAATTATCAATGGCTGGTTGGGCTTCTTCTTTTATAACCTGCAATACTTCTTCGTTAGTAGAGTTGAAATTAATTTTGTCACGAAGATCAACTGTATTGAATATTGCGGCCATCCTGGCATCAGGATCAATCGATTCGAATGCGCGGCCAAAAAGCGTAACAAAGTCTACATTGGCTTCTTTTTGCATTTCTTTAGCCTTGGCAATTGCCCGGTTGAATGTTGTGTCTTTACTATGATTAGCCAGTGAACGAATTACTTCTTCAACCGACACCTCAAGAATAACATTCATTCCACCCTGAAGGTCTAATCCAAGATTAATTTCTCTTTCCAGGCACTCGGAATAAGTATACTTTCTTAAACCAAGAAAATTATACACATTTTCACCTGAAATAGAATCGAGATAATATCGTTCCCTATTCGGATTACCGTCCGCATATTTTTTTGCGTCATTTTTAACCTCAATAGCCTTATAAGTAAATGTTAACTGATAGATACAAACTAAAGCAAGTGCAATAGCCAGTGTCCAGATGGCTCCTTTATTTCGCATTTTTATAAATTTTTATATTTCTATACTGTTTTTAAAGCTTGACTTTTTCCCAAGTGGCGCAAATATAATTAAATTTTTATTAGAAACTAAAGCAATGATATTCATGATTTTTACTATTATTGATTATTTTCTGTTAATATGTGATATTAACCTTAAATGAAGGGTTATATATAGAAGTATTTAGTAAAATATGAAAATGAAACTTACTTTTGTGAAAAATTTAACCTGATGAAGTCACCAATATATTTGTCAATTATTCTGTGTATTAGCATATCTGCATGTGACTTTAGCATAATGTACACAAAAAAAAATGCTAAGAATGGAAATAATAAAGAAATTCAAATAGTCAGAAAGTATTTTAAAAACGGGAAATTAAAATCGGAGATTTCAGTAAAAGGTAATTTACGGCACGGTGTAACAAAAAACTACAGCAAAAATGGGAAATTACTATCGGAAGTAAACTATTCGAATAACAAAAAGCACGGGTTAACCATTAATTACTATTCTTCAGGGAAAGTCCATTCAAAACTTAATTATGTTAATGGTTTTAAAAACGGGGAATCATTTTGGTATTATGAAAATGGACAGGTTTATCGTGTTAATCCTTTTTTAAACGGGAAATTACATGGTATTCAAAAATATTATTATGAGAATGGTCAATTAATGGCCGAAGTGCCTTATAAGATCGGTTTACCTGGTATGGGCTTAAAGGAATATACAAAGGGCGGGAAACTTATTTCCGGGTATCCAAAGATTGTTTTTAAAGAAATAGACCAGGTGGCTATTTCAGATAAGTTTACTTTAATAATTTCACTTTCGGAAAAAGCTTCAAAAGTAAAATTTTATATAGATGACCTTGATGAGGGAAGGTACCTTAAGAAATATATGTTTGAAATCCCCTCAGAAAGAGGGATAGCCACCAAAGTGTATGAAGTACCTATAGGGTTTGTAAAGTTGCAAAAAATAAACGTAGTAGCAAAAATAACTACCGATATGGGGAATCCATATATTACTCAGCAAAACTATAACCTTGCGTTACAACATTAACCGGTTAAAAAGAATCTTTACTCATTAAAAGTTTAAAATTATTAGGAGCATAATGGAGGCCTTTATTAATGTATTCCTTGGCCTTTTTATAATCCCCCTTTTTAAAATAAAAAATCCCTGCCGATGAGTATGCATTACCAATCATATCATGATCTATATTTATATCCCTGTTTTTCCCATATAAATTTTCAAATTTCAAAATATAGTGGTCGCCTTCGGCTGATTTCATACTATATTTCTGAAAAGCACCAACTAAATATGCTTGAAGAAGCAATGTTTTAAAAACCTGGTTGGTTTCCAAGTTCTTAAACTTCAAATTATATTCTTCGATTTTTGTTATTGCCCCAATTGCGTCTAATCCATCAATAAAGAATGCCAGTGACTGCACAAAGGCCATTTGTACATCAGAGTTTTCCGGTTTTATTAAATATGCCTTTTTAAAATATTCATGTGAAGCAATTCTTTGTCCCCTGTTGTATGCAAATCTTCCCTTTTCATAGTTATAGATGAAAGAAATTTCATTTTTATATTCTTTGTTTTGGATGTTTGCGTCTAGATAATTATATATTTTGTCATAATATTCTTTATTACTTCGGTTTATCAAGTAATATTCTGTTATCCTGGCAAATTCTCTTTTTATATCTTCAATTTTAATTCCTTCAGCAGTAAACCGGGTGATTCTGGCAAGGTACCTCAAGTCATCAAATTCTTCGTAGTTTGTGTCATGTAATATTTCTGCCAATATTGCAAACATTAAGTAACGTACCCGCTCAGACGAATAAAAGATATATGATCTTTCCATAAAATCATAGGCTTCCCTTAACTTTTTATCCATAAGTGAAAAAACCGACAGGTTGAAATAATGTAGTCCTATCAATTCCTGTAAAGTAATTTCCTTATCGGAGTAAAAGTATTTGTCAAATAGTTCTTCATTAGTATTATTGAGATATTCTTCGGGCGATATAAATTTATTTTTGTGAAGATATTCAATGAACGATTCTTTATATTTTTGATCGAAAAAGTAAAGCCCTTTCAGAGGGTCGGTGGTTTCTATTTTTATTCCTTCTTTGTTTGGGTAGGCAACTAAATAAACGTGAAAAGGGGTTTCTCGTACTACAAAAGGAATATTCAATTCGTGTAATGTAATACCATATAAAGCTGTTGCAGTTAAGCAGTTAAAAATGCCCGTCTCAAATATTTCATTAAAAGAAGTTTTCGCTTCATATTTTTTAAAATAATAGTTATGAACGGTTTTATATATGCTTTTTATTTTTTTACTTGCTTTTAAGGTTTTAAGTCTTTGAGAATTTAACGAAGTGAAAAATGAGCTATAACCTCTCTTTGCTCTTTGATAATCGGAGATATTTATTTTACCTGATGAGGCAAGAAAAACCTTCAAATAGTTTGGATCGTCCGATTGGAAGAATTCATTTATCGCTTCTTTTTCAAATTCAGAACCATAGCGTACTTCGTATATAGTGATTAACGTGTCGGTCTCTTTGCCTTTTAAAATAGGAGAAAACAGTATTGTTATGCTAAGTAAAATCAATAATTTGTTGTGATTCATTTGTTTATGTGTAATTTTGAGAACAAAAATATTAAAAAGTTAATTAATTGTTTAATAAGGACAATACTATATTTCTGTAATTTAATTGTTTTTTAAAATGCTTAAAATCTTGATTCTTTCAGCTTTTCTTTTTTTTGTTCAAAACATTAACTCGCAGACACTTATACATAAAGACACATACGATAAAGAGGAAAAAATAAAATATATCATGCCTATAAGAAATAATGTTAATGATGATATACTTTTGTTGACTGCTTCAGAAAATTTATTAATCACCACCCTTTTTAATAAGAATTATCAAAAAAAATCGAAGATAGATTGGCAACTATCTCGCAGATCATTTAAAGAGATCAATTCTTTTTATTTTAGCAATGATACTTATTATTTGGGCTTCTTAAATCGCCAAAATTCTTTTATACAAATTAGTTCTGATGGTATTTCAAAATATGATTATGAAATTACTACCGATTTTTCCCAAGAAGTATTTTTACATGCGTGTTATTACAAAGACAAATTGTATATACTAACTATTTCAGATAATTCTCATATCATAATTGTATATATATATGATTTGAATTGTCAACTTTTAAAAAAAGTTGTAGTGAATAAAATATATAACAATAAAAAAAATGTTTATTCATTGAATAATCTTTATACTAGTTTTAAATCTGAAAAACCGATAATAATAAATGATAATTACTTTGAAATGCCTCGCGAAGCAAAGAATAAGATATATAAGAAAGATAATATATTATTATTTTCAAGTGATAACAATTTTGAGACTATATTATACAAGGTTGACTTGAACATTTTCAATATTACAATAGACAGGTTTCCTTATCCAATTTTTACTGCTAAAAAAAACTTTACTCAAAGAAATTCAATTATTATTGATGACAATCTTTTTCAGGTTTCCGTTTGCAGGGGAAAAATGATTTTGCAGGTTTTGAATATAAATAACACAAAAGATAGTTATAGATATGAATTAACAAAAAAAAGTTTGGCCGATTTTAAGAATTCTATATTTAAAGTTTATTTGGAGAATAAATTAATATTTTCAAAGCCTTATTTAAAAAAATATCGAAACTTTTTAATTGAAAGTTCATTAAAGGGTATTGTAATTTATTCAAGTCGATTCGACAGTTTGAGTTATATAGTTGACATTGGATACTATGATAAGGATATCAAGAATCTCGAATTTTTGCCGTTAATTTCAAATAATACAATTCTTGTTCAATATGGATATGATATATGGGAAAGCCCGAAAATAATTTCTGTACATTACAATAATAAAAAGAAATTACTTAATAAATATGATAAAGACATTAAAAAGTACAAGCCAAGTCATTACCTTTCTGATAAGATTATTATAAAGTCTCCGGCAGAATTTATTGATACAAGAAAACTTTTTATATATAGATGTAAATTTATTAATGAGACTAATGAGTTGAAAGTAACTTTAGAGAATAGAAATTAATTGCCATACACAAATGTTAAGTTAACACCTATTTTTTATTTATGCAGTCGGTTGATTTCTTTGTTGTTTTCAACATAATTTAAGATGTCTTTGTTAAATTGCTTAGAGCAATTATCAAGGAATTTCACTTCTATGGGAATAAAATAGGCTGAATTTATAAATGTTTCATTTATGTTTTTTATTTCACGAAGCCTGATAGCATCTTTTTCGGTGGTGATAATTATTTTTTCTTTACCCGGCATTTTTTGGTATTGCTCATAAATTTTTTCTACATCACTTTTGTTATAGGTATGATGATCGGGGAAATGAAATTCGTGGATTTTTTTTGAATGTTTTAATAAATGGTTTACTAACGGTTGTGCATTTGCAATTCCCGTTAATACCAGTATTGACACGTGGGGGTTTTTAAAAAAATCATAGGTTATTCGCTGTTTGTTTTTTTTAAAAACAGGCTTAGGCTCTTCATAAGAAAATGATGTGAAATACAAAAACTGGTAGGGGTATAATTTTAATTCCTCACTAAATATTTTTTTTTCAATTGGTTTTATATTTTCGGGGGTTTTGGTTACTATTACAATATGTGCCCTTTTTAGTTCATGTGTTTTCTCACGAAGGTTACCGTATGGCAATAGACAATCAGAAAATACAGGGTTTGTATAATCAATGAGTAAAATAGATACTCCCGGTTTAATATGCCGGTGCTGGTAAGCATCATCAAGAATAACCGCATTTAATTCCGGATGTTTTATTAGCAACTTTTGAACTCCTTCAACTCTTTTTCGTGATACGGCAATAGTTGCATCAGGAAACTTTTGTTGAATTTGTTTTGGTTCATCGCCTATTTCAGATACGGTTGATTTGGACGATGCAATTATAAATTCACGAGTCTTTCGTTTATATCCCCTGCTTAATACGGCAATTTTAAATTTTTTATGCAATAATTTTACCAAATATTCAACATGAGGTGTTTTTCCAGTACCTCCAACTGTAATATTTCCAACCGATAGTATTGGTAATTCAAATTCAGTTTGTTTAAGAATGTGAAAGTTGAATAGTTGGTTCCTTATGGCAATTACAATTCCATATAATACAGATAAAGGGAAACAAATTAATCCAAATCGTTTTTGTCTTATTGGCATGTTGAATTGAAGATTTTCAACCACGCAAGTTGATAATTAAAATTGTATTATACGTAAATTGGATTTTAAAATGTTACTTTTTTAATACAAATCAATCATAAAAGGGAGTCTTGTCTGTATTCCATTTAAGTTTTTTACACTTTTCATTATTTCATAATACTTATAATCATCACCCAGTTCTTTTCTTATTAAGTTATGTTTAATGTTCCCTGTAAATTCTTTCAGAATTTGTTGAAGAGGGTCTTCTTGTTCGGGGAGTTCAACAATACGGTATTTCTCCAAACCGGTTTTTTCTGCAGCAATATCAATTGCTTTTGTCAATCCTCCATATACGTCAATTAGACCAATTTCTTTAGCGTTTATTCCACTCCATACCCTACCTTCACCGATTTCATCAACTTGTTGATATGATAACCCTCTTCCATCTGCAACTTTTGACACAAATGAGTTATAGGTGTGATCGATTTTTTTTTGAATAACCGAAGTTTCAAAAGGGGAAACAGGACGGAATAATGAACCAAAGTCAGAATATTTATTTGTTTTTTCAACATCTGATGTAATTCCAAGTTTTTTATTGAAAAAACTTTTTGCATTCATTAGCAAGGCAAAAACTCCAATTGACCCTGTAATAGTAACCGGACTGGCAACGATAGTGTCGGCAGGTGCCACAATATAATACCCACCAGAAGCTGATACATCTCCCATTGATGCAATAACCGGCTTTTCTTTTCTCGCCAAATCAAGTTCTCTCCAGATAAGTTCCGATGCCAGTGCGCCACCCCCACCGGAGTTTACCCTAAAAACAATTGCTTTTATAGAAGAATCTTGCCTGGCTTCACGGATAGTTCTTGAAATTTTGTGTGCTCCTATCTGGTCTTCATATGCGTCCCCCGAAACAATCTCGCCAGATGCATAAATAACAGCAATTTTTTGTTTGGCCAATCCTTTATAAGGCCTGGGTTTTGGCACCCTATCATACTCAGTGAGAGTTACAAAATTGAGTTTCTTTTTCCCAACCCTACCCGATTTTTCTTTTAAAACCTCTAATACTTCATCTTTATAAAGTAAACTATCGATAAGGTTATTTTTAACAGTCTCCTCAGCATCCCAAAGCTTTAAGTTATCCGCTAGTAAGTTGAGTTTTCCAGGTTCAATATTTCTCATTTCACAAATTTCATTAACAATATGGTTCCATATAGAGCCCATGTATGTTTTAATTTGTTGCCTGTTTTCTTCACTCATTTCTTTATTGATAAACGGCTCAACAGCACTTTTAAATTTGCCATGTCTTACCACATGGGGTTGAAACCCCCATTTCTCAAACAACTCTTTAAAAAATACCAGTTGAGCCCTCATACCTGTAAGGTAAAGTAAACCTTCTCTATTCATATATATTTTATCAGAGGCTGAAGCCAGGTAATAGGAAGTTTGATTATATGCATCGCTATAACTAATAACAAATTTGCCCGACTCTTTAAAGTCGAGAATGGCATCCCTAATTTCTTTAATAGTAGCAATTCCAGCCTGAATTTCACTTAATTCAAGGTATATTCCCTTAATTTTATCATCGGTTTTAGCTTTTTCAATGTTATCAAGAATTTCATTTAGCCCAAGTACAGGCTCTGTCATAGAATTTCCACGTCCAAAAGGAGATATATGA
This sequence comes from uncultured Bacteroidales bacterium, assembly GCA_964633305.1. GTDB lineage: Bacteria > Bacteroidota > Bacteroidia > Bacteroidales > UBA10428 > CAZWGG01. The sequence goes on along the minus strand of CAZWGG010000046.1, from coordinate 4,404 downwards.
AAAGGAAATGAGGGTTTACGGTCTTTAATTGGTTTATCCAGCTTTAAAGCAAATATTGAATTGTTTTTAGTTTCAAATGATTTTTCTTGTTTGGCAATAAGGGCGCTTATTGAACCAATAAAAACAAAAAACATAATTAATGCAACCAAGAGTGTCCCTATTATTGAAGCTAAAAGGTATTTTAAAAAGTTTTTCATACAATAATTTTTTATAGATTATAGAAAATAAAGCGGGCTTCTAAAAATAGTGAATTTTACATAAAAACTTTTAATTAATTAATTATTATTTTAGCCCGTAATTATAACCCAATTTTAAAAAAGTGCATACTGTTTTTCTTTTGCTTGGCGGAAATTTGGGAGATAGAAAAGCAAATTTTAAAAAAGTACGTGAAATTATTCATCATGATATTGGTAAAATTATACATGAATCATCTTTGTATGAAACCGAACCTTGGGGGTTTCGTCACGAAAAAAACTTTTTAAACCAGCTAATTCAAATAGAAACAACATTTAAACCAGAAGAAATGCTGGTAAAAATAGAGGGAATTGAGAAATGCTTTAAAAAAGACAAAAAAAACGGGAAATATTTACCACGCGAAATGGATATTGACATTTTGTTTTATGACAATGAAAAAATAAAAAAGCCGGGCTTAGAGATACCCCACCCCAGGCTGCACTTACGTAAATGTGTATTAGAGCCTTTATTTGAGCTCATCCCGGATTATATACACCCGGTATTCGGCATTTCAATTCGTGAATTAAGAGACAATTGTCCGGATAAAAACTGGGTGAAGAAAATTATGTGAATTAGGTTTTTTAATGTGGATAACGATGTTGCAATACAATAATTATCAGCATGTTATTGACGATACTATCTCAAAAGATAAATATTTTTTGTTCTCTCTGTTTACCTCCGTGGAACTTCCCTGTGTCTCTCTGTGGTCCAGTTTTTTATATTTTTACCCCAGAGCTTACACAGAGTAAAATCAGAGAACCACGGAGTTTTGAGACACCCCTTTAATTTTTAACTATACCAAGTAAAAAATTATACTTCGAAGTAAAATTATCGCGTGGCTATTGTACTTTTGTAGAAGTATTTTGTTATCAAAGTGCTTAGTTATGGAGTCACTATTCGGCAATGTTTGAAACTGTCTTTATTTGTTAATAAATGTTATAATATCTAATTTCGCAAAAAAGCAAACCTTTGGTATGGTTATGGAACATAAAGTTGACTTTTTAGTGATCGGATCAGGACTGGCCGGATTAAGCTATGCACTTAAAGTTGCCGAATACGGTAAGGTTGCCATATTAACCAAATCAGGGCTACAAGAAACAAACACGAGCTACGCGCAGGGCGGAATTGCCGCAGTAACCTATAGGCCAGACACTTACCAAAAGCATATTGAAGATACCCTAATCGCCGGGGCAGGCTTATGCAACCCTAAAATAGTTGAAATGGTTGTCAAAGAGGCACCAAAACAAATTGAACAGCTTATTGAATGGGGTGCCAAGTTCGATAGAGAAGAGAACGGGAAGTTTGACCTGGCAAAAGAAGGAGGGCATTCAGAATATCGCATTCTTCACCATAAAGACTCAACAGGGTTTGAATTACAACGTGCATTAAGTAGCAGGGTTAATCAGCATCCTAATATTTCTGTTTATGAACATCATTTTGCACTCGATCTTATCAC
>CAZWGG010000046.1:0-2704 GCA_964633305.1 uncultured Bacteroidales bacterium | reverse complement strand
ATTTAGGCAAGTTGGTAAAAAGAAGCCATGATGATATTGAATGCTATGGGGCTTATGCTTTGGATCTTAAATCTCATAAAATATCAACTTTTCTTTCAAGGGTTACACTGGTTGCAACAGGGGGAATGGGTAATCTTTATGCTACGACAACCAACCCGCCTATTGCTACAGGAGATGGCATTGCCATGGTTTACCGTGCCAAAGGTACTGTTGAGAATATGGAGTTTGTTCAGTTTCATCCAACTTCACTTTACAACCCTAACGAACGGCCTTCATTTCTTATTACAGAAGCCATGCGTGGCTTTGGAGGTATTCTTAAAACCCAGGACCATAAAGAATTCATGCATAAATATGATGAAAGGGGATGTCTTGCCCCCCGTGATATTGTTGCACGTGCTATTGACAATGAAATGAAAATAAGGGGCGATGATTTTGTTTTTCTTGACTGTACACATCTTGATACTAAGGAAATAAAAGCTCATTTTCCAACTATATATGAAAAATGTAAATCAATAGGTATAGATATAACAAAAGATAATATCCCTGTTGTTCCTGCAGCACATTATCTTTGTGGGGGAATTAAGGTGGACAAAAACGGACAAACATGGATTAAACGGTTATATGCTGCCGGAGAAGCATCATCTACCGGTCTTCACGGAGCAAACAGGCTGGCTTCAAATTCCCTACTGGAGGCTATAGTTTTTGCTGATCGAACGGCTAAAGATGCAATAAACAAATTTAAAAACTACTCGTGGCAAAATAATATACCCATGTGGGATGACAAGAGTACCACGCACCCGGAAGAGATGGTACTTATTACTCAAAATTACAGGGAAATGCAGCAAATCTTCAGTTATTATGTTGGAATAGTACGTTCAAACATAAGGTTAAAAAGGGCACAAGACAGACTGGAAATAATATACAACGAAACCGAGGAACTGTACCGAAAATCAAAACTATCCAAACAACTTTGCGAATTAAGAAACCTTATTAACGTGGGATACCTCATTATAAAAATGGCTATGCGAAGGGAAGAAAGCATAGGGTTACATTACAATATTGATTATCCACCTGTTAAGTCAAAAGTGACTTAGATATTTTTTTTTCAGAAAAGTGTTTACTCCAATTAAAATTGCGTTGTAATATTTATACATAACTTTAAAACCATATAACGTGCTAGGTTCTTGCATACATTAAATATTTTTGAAAAGAAGGCATTTAAATTTGACTATTATAAATGAATATTATATTTTCGTTTTCGATTCGTATTTTTAGTTAAATAGCAAGATTGAATACCTGTTGAAAGAATACTAGAAAATACGACAATATTAAATCATTAAATCACTTTTTACCATGTATTATTTAGTCACAGGAAAAGCCTTAAAGCTTTGGATATTTTCCATAAGCATTATACTACTTTTTAGCTTTTTAACTTGTACTCACCAAAAATCTGAAGATGAAATATCGGAAGAAATTGTATTGAAAATCGGCCCGGTAGAAATAACCAAATACGAATTTGAAAGAAATAAAAAACGATCTTATAATCCTAAACAGGGCAATTATCAGCAATGGCTTAACAATTATATTGACGAGGCTTATATTTTGGCTGATGGGTATGAAAAAAAATATGACACATTATCCACTATTAATAAAACGGTAAATTATGCCACTTATACAATGATTAGCCAGGTAAACGGATATTTGTGGGAAAAGACCGAACAACCTAAACTTAACTTTCCCGATTCGGAAATAAAAAAAATTTATAAAAAACAAAATAAGGTATTTCATATTGAGTTTTTAAAATTCCCGGATAAAAAAACAATGACAGGGCTGTTAGGCAACGATACGATTATTACGACAAGGGCAAACTTTACCCGTCTTGTTAACAAATGCCAACCAAATACTTCTGTTAGATTCGTTACTGTAGAACTTTTATATCCATTCCATGAATTGGAACCATATAAAAATCTTCTATTTAAAATGGAACAGGACGATATAACAAAACCATTATACACAGATAACGGAATTTTTATAGTACACCTTATAGGTACAGAGAGCAGAAATCCCAAGCCTTTTAAGATTGAAAAAGATCGGATACGCATGTCCTTGAAACTGGACAAAGAAAGACAAATTGTTGACCATAAACAAAAGGAAATATTCGGCAAGGCAAACATTTTTATTAATAACAAGGTTGAAGGCATTGCGATGGAAATAATAAAAATGATAAATAAGCGACTTTTATATAACAAGACGGAAGATGTAAATGACACTTTGCTAGTTTACACGCTCAATAACCAAAAGAAATATTTGTTAATTAAAGATTTTATTGATTATTATAAAAACAATCCTTTTATGTTTTTAATTGAAGATATACAATCCCTCCATAATATCCTTGAAAATTATGTTATTGAACAATATCTGTATGTTGAAGCTGAAGGGTTAGATATAATTCATGAAAAAAAATTCCTGCTAGACAGAAAAAATTTTAAGAATAAGCTGATTGTATATCGTTACAATGAAGAAGAATTTTCAAATGCTGTGTCAGTTTCTGAACAAGAAATGCATGAATATTACCAAGAAAAAATAACTCAATCGCATAAATAGTAAATGGCTTGATTGAACATTTGACAAACAATGTCAAGCCTACAGGTTTGATTCTCTTGCCTGCTTTTACAACTTCTGCAAAGTCAATCTTGACCTTTTT
>CAZWGG010000045.1:8301-15486 GCA_964633305.1 uncultured Bacteroidales bacterium | reverse complement strand
TGTAATTCAGGAATCTCATCTTCCTCGATTTCATTTGCAACACCTAATGCAACTTGTTTCTCTTTATGATATTCCAGTTTACTAGGATTAAGATCGAGGTTAAACCTTTCAAGCGTATCTAACCCGATATTGTATTTTTCAAATAGTTTGGTATCCGGATTTTTTTGGGCAAATTCAGAATTATAGGCAGCTATTTCTTCAACCGCTTCTTCACGGGTTGAAGCTTGTATGGGTTCATAAGGTATATCGGGAATGATAAACCCTGATTTTCTTAACTCGATAAGCGCCCTTTTACGCTGATGGGCATCGATAATCCATAGTTTGTTTTCACCATCTTTCCATGCCTTAAATGCATATTTAAAACCTCGTGTAATGATAAGCATCTGAAGTTTGAGATTTTTCTCAGCATCATAAAGTTTAAAATCCTCCTGGAGATCATAAAAATCGTCAAGATTGGCAGTTGGCAAATTGCCCAGGTTGTAAACCGTTATCTCTCTCATGATTTTGTGCTTATAATTTCTTTCATTAGTATTTCCTTATCAGAATGTTTCTTCAAATTAATTTTGTCTTTAACCTTCTGATCGTCGGAGCGGCTTTTATTGTTTAAGTAACTCTTGTACCGTTTTACATTCTCCCTGGTATTGGCATATTCTTCCAGGAATGCATCGGGATTTTCTTTTAATAGCTTTTCTAATTGATTACGTTCACTAAAGCGCATGACTAAAGGATGTTTGTTTACGAATTTGCCTGTATTATTGAATTCGGTCAGTTCCCTGAATGCCTGAAGATTTCTTATCCTTAATTCTGCAAGCTCACGTATTTTTTTGGGGGTTGGATGATGATCGATCGTCTTGTCGATTTCTATCATTTTTCGCCACGTATTAATCCTGTCGTTGTACAAGATCACTGCACGTTGTATGCCAGGATCAACCAAATTGTCCCACCGGATATCCGGGTATTCTAATTCTTTTTGGTATCCCCGCTTTTTTTTTCCTGTGGTCCTTTTTCTTTATTTTCCCGGGTTGAATCCTTATTATCTACAGGTTTTTTATTTTCCAGATCCGGATCATCTTTTTTAACAGGTGCTTTGTTTTCCTTTACAGGATTTTCTTTTTTAACCGGGGCTTTTTTTCTCGATGTTGATTTCTTCCTTGTGGATTTTTTCTTTGATTCTTTCTTGACTGATGGGTTATTATTTTTTGTATTCAACCGGTTCCGAATTATTTCTTCTTCGGTGGCCACATCAAGTAGGGCATAAAGCACTTCCTTACTTTCCCTGGTTTTGTCAATAAGGTTTAAGCGTAAAACCTTTGCATTGGGGTTCTTTTTATTTAGCAAGGCTTTGTCTGCGTTAACAGAATGAACATCCTTAAGCTTAATATACAGTGCATTTTTAATCTTGAAATCCATAATTTTAATTTTTGAATTAAAGGTAAATTGCATTGCAAAAAACGTAAAGGACATAAAAAAAGCCTTTCTGCATCAGTAGCAAAAAGGCTTTTACAAATCAGAAAGTTAAAAATCAAGATGCCTGGACCCTCGAACCGTCTACTTCTGTTAATGTGCTTGAATCGAATATTTTAAAGCTGATCTTTGAGCCGGGATTAGCTGTCCATGTTGTGCCGTCTTTAAGAATAAAGACATTATTGTCTGCAATTTCAGGCGCATTTGTTACAGTCTCCGGTGCCAATATTTCAATTACCCGGCCAACATCGTTTGAACCGATGCCCGATACTGCAGCTATGGTGGCAACGGATGAATGGTCACTAAGCCTGTATTGGTATGCTGCCGTAACAGGAAGTACCGTTGCCCCTGCAGCAACCACATCGGGCGCTTGTGTTGGAATAGCCCCGATATAAATAAGCGGTTGTCTCCAATGTTTATTCTGGAAGGTAAACGTAATGTACCTGCCTTCTTTGCCCCCTCCCTTGCGGTCGCTTGACTGCAATATCATAGGCTTGTATGCCGAACCGACAACATATTTTGTTGCATCTTCGCCAATCTGGTAAATAATGACAAATCCTTTCCCGCTATAATCTTCGATAAAATCGAGATGTTTCTCACGGTTCCCGGCAACAACAAATGCAAATGTTTTGTTGAATTCGGTAATTATATCCCCTTTTGTAGCTGTTCCCATTTCATCTATGGTATCGGGAATGGCATCAAAATAATGGGCTACTTCCCCGGCTAACATGGGTACAGTTTCCAGTTCCCTGTCTGAATTAGGTGTGGGAAATACTTCATCCATATCAACCTGGTCAAGCGCGATAAGCCATATCTTCATCCCTATTTGGTTAGGGGCTGAAAACTTATCGGATATCTCCGGCAGGTTACCAATGATGGCCATTGTTGCCACGTACCCGGTCCCGGACAGGACCGTAACAAGTGTATCCAAGCTAAATTGGTTACAGATGGTCATCGATACCGTTAGAAATACAATGAGTGCCAAAATGCAAAACAACCAGTTGCGATAAAGTATATTGTATGACATACTCACTTTTGCCCTTGAATAGGCAAGCTGTTTTTTATTGAATTTTTTGAGTGTCTTCATTTTTCTAAATTTTAAAAGTTTTTTGAAAATCCCGGTATTATATGTATTACCGGGATTGCAGATATATCAACTATGGTCAAATTATTTTCTACCGTCCTCCGTTTCCGGGAGTATTCGGTTGTTTCTCAACATTTATGGTACGGGTACCCCCAACACACCTTTCAAGTTCAAAAAACTTAGATGCTGACGTATCATACACTACCATCAGGTAATCACCCACTGCAGTCGGTGTCCATGCTTCGGTAATTTCAGAGAATTTACCCGATTTAGCCACATTTGTTGCATTAGTTGTATTGCCACATTCCAGGATATAAGCAATACCTGCCTTTGCATTTGTAAAATCGGTAAACCCGGTAGCACCACTGTTGGCTGCTGTTACAAACCAGAAATTGTTGTTTGCATCTGCTGTTGTGCCATCGGCAGCCAGTGTGGAAACCGGTTTATTACAGAATACTTCCTGTAACTTGTAAGCATTTGTAGTAAGTGCCGATAATGAATTAAATTGTTTACCAATCCACGATGCACTAAATCCTTCTTTCCACACGCTCCAGCTTTTTACACTTTCCATTTCAGGATCGAACTTGATGTTGAACATCTCACCGGGCAGGTTTTCAAGTGCCTGGAAGTTACCCGGCTTTGTGACAACAACAAATTTTAACTGTTTCATATTGGGTACCCATGTAATACTAAGGTTCGTGTCTGGTACTTTGTTATCAATGGGCCCGTCAAAATCGGTTTGTAAGCCGTATTTTGCCCGAACCTGCGACTTAAACCAATACCTGTGGTTTTCATTCAGCATCATGGTATATTCGGTTTCCCTGAAATTGGGTACATTCTCTTTAATGGTTTCATAGAAACTAATGGCCATATCCACGAAATTGGTATCGACATTGTCATAACCCGCAAAACCTGCATTGCTGAATGGTAACAGCTTATATTCATGGATATACCTCATTAGGGTATAAATAAATCCCGTAGAAGCGTGCAGGTAATGGCCCGGTTGTGAGGCTATGGGTTTAACATAAATACCCAATATGCGACGTTCATACTGTTCCATTGTCAGAACAGTGGCAATATTCAGGATTGTCCATTCGATCATGCTCCACTTTATCGGGTCGGAACCTTCACGGTTCAGGTAACCGATATATTGACGTTCAAGCCATTTCATGTTTTCAAACAATGTTTTGAACATGGCATCGTCTACATAGCCGAGTTCGGGCTGCAAGTCCATGCTTCCTTTCCAAACTTCTCCTGCCTGGTAAGCCTGTGAAAATTCACCAAAGAATGCATTGGTTATCAGTTCCCTGTCCTGGATACCAAACCGGCGCGGGAATATGCCGTAAATATTCGGTAAAGTCAGGATACGGGCGATAAGGGCATCCTGGCGCATAACGATAAATTGTTCACCGAGGCCGGCATTGGTAAGGTCACCATAATCTACATCGAGTGCCCCTTTTTTATTTGGAACAAGTAACCCTAACTCATGCAATTGCTGCATGCGTTTGGCTATACTTTTGCCGTATTTTCTTACTTCAGCTTGAAATTTCGGGAAAACTTCTTCTTCATCAAACTCCGATTGTATGGCAATCTTCGGCTTTGCCATTACTTTGTTCCATCTTTTATCGAGTGAATAGAAATCATGTTCTATTCCGAAAAGATGTGTACTGCTGTGTTTCATACCTGTTACTCTAATTTTTACATTTGCTATTCCGGGATTATCAGGTTCAACCTGTTTCCCAAGTTTATCAATGGTATCCTGCTGATCTTTGATTTTTTGTTCGTGTTCAGAGTTCTTTTTCTTCAAGTCATTGACAACAACTTTAAGATCAACCTTGTTGGTTTTATCTTCGGTAGTATTATCAGTATCATCGTCATCATCCTCATTATCGGATGCTAATGCCGAGAGTACTTCATCGTAGGCTTTGGCCTTTGTTTGCATATCGTTATATGCATTAAAATCGTCCAACAACTCAGTTTCAAATACTTCTTTATATTTTTCAGCAACTTGTTGTTTTTTCTCAGGAGTATCTGCATCGGTTATCCTGGCTTTTTCACCAAACAGTTCCCTGATAATTTGTAAAAGCTTTTGTTTAAAATTCATAGCTTGTATTGTTAAAGGTTAAAAACTTCATTTAATTTGGTAGAGCGGCCCTTGTTATTTATGCCCATCGTATATGCTTCAATTAAAGCATCTTCAATAAGCATTTGTCCGTCAATCAGGCCAAGCGAGATACTCGTGGGAGTATCGAATGTTTCTCCCCTGAACAACGGGTGTTCTTTTCCGAGCTTTGCTGCTTTTGGCCTGGCGCCGGAAACCGTCTTGATAAATTGTTCCGCGAGCGGATTAAGTTCTTCTTTGATGAATTGACCGGGTTTTCCATTTATTAAATCGTTATATTTTTTGTTTTTCAGGTCACTCTGGTCCGCGTATTCCTCGATTTTTTTTATACCGAGTTTTTCATAGTATGGAATAATATCCAGGAATGATACCATTGTACCGATACTACCGATAATCTCATTGGGAGTGGCTGCATATATTTTATCGGCACGTACCGATAAGTAAATGGCAGCGCTTGCCGCTACATTTTCGTAGTGGGCTATGACAGGTTTTTTGAGGTTTTTCATGGTATCGGCAGCTACATCCAAAAACCAGGCTTCGCCACCACCGGAATTAACGGAAACGAAATGGGCTATTATTCTCGGATTGGCATCTGCTACAAGTAAATCCTGGCGAAACTGCTTTGTGGAGAAATACCAGTATGATAATTCGGCCAGTATAATCCCTTCAACACGATGGAAAGCAATGGAATCTTCATTAATCTGGTTAGAAGAATACTCATTTGTGATATTTATATTGATGGCTTCAGAAATTTTATCGATGCATGTTTTTGTTTCATCACGGTAAGAAGGTATATCCTGTTCGAAATAACCTGTCCGTTCATAGAGAAACAATTCAGCTAAAAATGACTGAAGCATTTCCCTGGTTATGAGCAAACGGGAAGAAAATAGACTTTTCAGCTGCCTGGATATCTTCATAGTCATGACGAAAACATTTTCGACATGAAGGTAAACCAGGATTATCAGGCCTTAAAGGACTGGCACTTTTGAAATGTATTGAATTTTAAGCTGGTCGTAATTGGCATTCGATATAAAAGATACATTTGCCGGGGTTTTTAACATGCCTACAATTACCGGTTCGAATGTATCACTATCATAAAGTTGAAGAATAATCGGAACTTTATTAGCATAAATCCTTTTTTGACTGTCAGTAAGCTTTGGAACGGAAATGGTTAATTCAAATTTCCATAAATTTCCTGCAGAACTTTCGTCCAACGTTTCTTCCGGATCTACTTCATTACTTGTTATAAATTTGTCAATTTCATAACCGGGTTTCATGATAACCTGGTTATTGATAATATTACTTACGTGGTAAGTAGGGGTTAAGCTAATGTAATTCGCAAATTGTTTCATTTTCAGTTGATTATATTAGAACAAATTATTAGGGACAGATAAAGGACGTTTACGTGCCGGTTTTGTCTGAAAAGTCGGAAACTTTTTTTCATCTTTTTCTTCATTTCTTTCATCCGGGAACCGGTAACGATAATAAATCTTTTTTAAGGTTTCGTAATTGGCCTTGTTCCAAGATATATTATTTTCATCAACAAAGTTTATAATTGCATATTTAGCCTGCCAACGCAGTTTGATGACTTTATCGTTCATGTAACGAATAAACTGGCCGTAAAAGAGCCCGTAAAAAAACGAATTGATTTCCGGGAAATGCCTCGGGTTTATATAATTCAGCGACCGAACATCAATAACCTTGTTATGCGGTAACTCGAATAATAACCTGTTTTCAGAAGGTTCAGGAGGTTTCCAGCCAACAGGCTTATGGGTAAGAAAAGGGGCAAAAAGCGGGAAAAGTTTCGTGCTGGAGGTCGCTTTTATGGGTTCCTGCCCGTAACGGTTTATGATGAATTCTTTCAAGTACGGTTTTACCTGGATAGCAACAATGTGGCCTGATGACATGATCGTGATTTTTGTTTGTAAGTTACCCCAATTGTTGCTCTCAAAAAAGGGATATTTTTTAACAGGGGGTCAATAGACTTTATTAGATTTATAACTATAGATCAAAAAGGCGGGAAAAATAAAGTTCATTTACAACAAAAATTTATAAAATCGTTTGCATCTACATTTAATGTCCTTAAACTATTTCTTATTATGAATTCCGGGACAGGATCAACATGAGACTGTAAAACTATAGGTCTTTTCAATGGTTTGCCTCCCCAAATTTCATGTCCACCTTTTGTTCGTATGATTTTAAGACCTTTTGATGTAAGATATTCCCGAAATAGTTTTAAAGGTATATTTTTAAGTTTTTTTCGCGACATTAAATAACAGGAATAGTTATTTGTTGGTCAACTTTACGAAAAGAATGATCATTGAATATTCGACTGAAATTTTCATTTTTTGCCAATAACTCACTCATGTTTGGAGGCTTCATATATTTGTTACGCTTCAATTTCCACCCTAATCGTGTCATTTCTTCATTGAAAGTTTTTTTATGAGTTGTATATGTAAAGAATTCTCCTAAAGAAATAGTGAAAGATTCTTTTGCTTCTTCTTCAGTATAACCA
>CAZWGG010000045.1:0-8291 GCA_964633305.1 uncultured Bacteroidales bacterium | reverse complement strand
AATGCCGGGCAATAAACAATTTGAGAACCATCTTCTTCAAACATTATTAATGATAGTCTAACATCAAACCCTTTATTACCTTCTTTCCAAACTCCATCAAACCGTCCTTTTTGTGATTGCATTATTGTACTTTTTATTCTTATACGAAAGAAAATAGTTTTATTTTATATTTTACTAATAAAATTAAAAAAATATTGTTCAAAATTCGAGTCAAAAATACTATTTTTTTCAATTCCAACATGTCGGAGCTCCTGATATATTGGACAAACATTTCACGTGGTGTTTTCCATCACTTCCAGTTATCACTCTCAGCGTGATAACTGAACTCAAAATTTTATCACGTTTTAACTTTTCTTGTTAATAGTATCACTTCCGGGTCAGGATATATTTTAAAATCCCAACCATTTAATACCAGGCTGTTTCGTATTTGTGATGCGAAAATAAAATTTTGTTCACTTACTTTTCCTATTGGCTGGGCATGAACTTCCAGGTGGCTATCCAGTATTTTTTCAACGCCACCGTATTTGCTGAAATCCCCGCCTATACAAACAAATTGTTGATGTTCGTTCAATTCGTATTGTTCATAAGGCCATTTATCAATGACATTATTTTGATTGTCTTTCAATTCAAGGTAATTCATTTTTGAAATTTTTGTCAGGTCAAGGTGCTACAAATAAACTTCAGGAAATAAATCGAGCGTCAATCTAAAAACGAGGAATTCCTCGTTTTTTCTACTTACTAAAGTCAAGCTTATATTGAACAAACCTATTTTCCAAGTAATTATTAAATCCTTTTTCTACACGCTGTATTTCTCTTCCAATTTTAGCATAAAGATTTTTTAAGCGTTTCAACCTCATATAGTCAATTTTTGCCTGTTGTTCAGATTCTGTTTTCCCATATAGGTAATCGAAAATCATTTCCTGAAATTGAATAAAACTATCCTGTAATTCTTGACGGATAGTGTTAAAATTTATCAATTGTATCCATCGAATAAATCCTTTTTTACTGAGCAAAATGCGTCCATTTTTATCAATTTCGCCTAAATCTGTGGATTTTTTTATCCAGAGATTTCCTAAAATTTTGTCTTTTTTTAATTTTCTCTGCTGATTTTGCACGTTCAAATCAAAGAATTCACATACAGGTTTGATCCATATATTTTGCCCTGAATATTGTACTGTTTTCTTGAATATTGTTAAAGTTGTTGTTTCCATAATTGTTTGTTTTATAGTTAATTTTATCTCAATATTTTAATGTTAATAATATTACTTCCAGTTCATGAGCTAACTTGTAGCAGGGAATTCTAGTCGAAGCTAACTTCTGTCCATTTTTACCATGGCAATCATTTCACTGGTTTTTTCTTCGATCGATTTTATCAATTCGTTAACCATGCGCTGGTATTCGTCCTTTTCATCTTTTAAAGTCTGAATACTATTAGGAATTACCTGTAATGAAACTTCGTGCTCTTTTTCCTGTTCGGGGGTAAATTTTCCAGCTTTTCTGATAGCTGGTAAAACCTCGTGTGTAACCCACCGTTTAAATGCCTTAGCCTCTGGTTTCGTGCTTGTTAGGATTAAAGAATACAATCCGAACTCATTTACAATCCAGGTCTTTCTTAGCTGACCTGAACCATCTCTGATACGGTCCAGCTTTTTCTCATCTTCGTCTAATTTTTCAATTGCCTGGGTAGTGTCTGCATATTCTAAAATATTGCAAACATCAACTCCTGCAAACCAAGTTTCTTCGTTCGTGTCTGTAACTGTTCTTACAGGTACATTCTTGTAATCAAATTTTTGTTCCATAATTATGAATTTAAAAGTGTTTTTTTAACTGGTTTATTTCCGCTCACGCGGTTATTCGTTGAATAATTCTCATTGTCTCGGTTTGAACGCGAATGATTTTAAACGTGGCACCAAGACGGCCCAACACGATCTCGAAATCGGGTTTCAAAATTTGTTTTGCACAGGCATTAGCAATTCCTGCCATACCAATTACGCGAGGTAAATCAGCTATTTTATACCATTTACCAGGCGTTAATTTTCTTAAATAATCTTCGGTGTAATTCATGATTTTGATTTTTTATAAAAAAAGTTAATTCCACTTTTTGGTTACGACTTACGACATGATAAATTGCCTGATTTTAAACACATTACAAAATCCCTTAAAAACGTCGTAACATGTCGTAACCTTGTCGTAACTCTTTTTAAATATTTTAATGCTTTGTATTGCACGTATATCAAGCGTGTCGTAACGTCGTAACTGTCGTAACCTAATATTTGACATTGTTTTTTTACTTTTTTTGTTTATTTATTATATAATTAATTGATATATAAATAAATATATTAATATATAGGATTTACGTTGTACATATACCTGGTACCAATGTTTTTTACCCGGATACTTTTTCTGTCAAATTTTAATTGCTTTAATGCATATCCTATGCTTTCCGGCGATAATGAATCAATCATATCTCCACGTACTTTTTTTGATCGTACCAGGTCATGAAGAATCTCACTGGCTTGTTTCCATTCGCCTATCCCATTTTCAGGATGGGAATAATAAAGCTTAATAATTTTCATTGCCGGTGTTTCAATAAGATATCGCGAATTATATTCCTGGAAATTGCCAAAATCATTCATGTCGAAAACGTAACTGTACCCGCCGTCTATAAGTACAAGTGCTTCTGCCCAAACCTGGTCTATATCTACTATCGATGAATATTCTTGCTTGATATCCTCGAGTTCAACACAGCCAAAACGACGGAAACCCATGTTCATGGACAAAAAACCTCCCACATCTGATGTTTTGTTAGATGTAAATGCAGCACTTGCAATCCGTTTTAAAAAAACAGGTGAAGAATTATGGTGGATTCTGGTTTCTATATCTTCTTTTTGGATGGCATTTTTAAATATTTCGGCTGTTCGTTTGTTAATCCCGATCAATTCATCAAACAATACCAGGAAATTTTTGGCAAAAACATCGACTATGTCATATTTATTCGGGTCAAATTCACACAAGAAGTCCTTTAATACTCCGGGAATGATGAACCGGAAAAAAAATGACTTGCCTATTCCTTCCTTGAAATGCAGCAATCCAAGAGCAACAGGATTATTATATTTACCTGTTGCCGTTGCCGCGGTGGCCACTATCCACTTTTTTACAAGATAATTTAGTCTTTTCTGGTAATGGCTTGATGAACTTTTATCCCCGAAATCTTTCGCGATAAGATGGTTGCTAAGTATATCGATATGGGATTCACCCTTGTATTTGCCCCGGATGGATTTAAAATATTCCGTAACCGGGTTATACGTTTTCGTGTAGTTAGGGCTTCTAAGTATTTTTCGCAGGATAGTATCGTTATGGGCAATATTCTCGCTATGCAAATGAAGAGCAATATCATCAATTGTTATAGGATAATTATACTGTTTTTTTTTACTTCTGATAACTGATTTTGAGGTATCAAAACTATTAATTAAAATTTCATAATTATCGTTTAGGAACTCCAATATTGGAGCCAGGCGATCGAAAGTATGTTTTTTATCATACGTTATTTTAAGACTACTTAATTTTGCCATATTATCTCCTGCTGTTACCTTTAAATTCAATTTCATTGAATGCAGCCCGCATACGGTCGGTTGTGAATTTCCCATATACCTGTTCGAGATCTGAAATCGGTTTTTGGCATGTTTGGAATGTCCATGCCCCTTTTTCTTTTCGCAGGTAATACAAATCAGGTACCGGGCGTAATAAATTACCGTAGTTTTTTAGTTCTTTTATTTCCCTTCCAATATCATCCAGGAAAATAGGACGCGACACAAAATATTCAATTCCAAATCGTATGATAGAATTACCAAGTTCTTTAGCAAGTATGGTTTTAATAATCTTCCCGGATATCTCATTAATTATCTCACAGAATGCCAGTACCAATGTTGTTTTTCCACATCCATAATCACCCCATAAATGTATCCCTTTCCATATACTTCCTTTAAATTTATCGCTGCCAATGGCATAATAATAGAATTGTTCGATTATTGATTTATTAAATTCATCGAACTTAAAACCTCTTGGTTCTGAACGTTGCAGGAATATCCGTTCGGATTTAATTGCAATCACATTTTTGAATGTTTCGTAGTCCATATTTTTTATAAACCCACGTTTTACCTTCAATTTTTTCTCAGCCTCGTCCCGTTGATCTTTTGAATTCTTATAAATATCATCTATTGAAATCTGGATCATAATCTTCTTTTTTTTCTAGTTTAGAATTATCATCTATTTTGTAGAAACTTTTATATCCCCGTGCCTGGGCATAATCGAGATATTCCAGCGCGTTTTCCATGTTTTTGTCTGAAATGGAAACAAGTAGTTTAAGGGCTTTAACCTCCATGCGTGACCGCATCCTTATTGAATGCTGTTCCTCCAGGTAATCCTTCCAGAATTGCCAGGCTTCTATAAACTTATCTGAATTGAATTCTTTGGGTATCCTAACCGCGATGCTTTCCGGGGGAGTAATAAATTTGTCTACCTCGTTAATTAAACGTTGTGTTTTTTCCCAACTCTTCTTCAATATGTTTTTCTGCTTATAAAGCTCAGTTGAATGAGGAACTAATGAAATAAATTCTTCGAGTTTTTCTTTAAATTCCGATAAGCTTTCTATGGTTTCATTCCACTGCTTAATCATATTCAAATAATTTCAGGTTTATTGGCTCTGGCAAGTAATTATATACTAGTATTTCGCTTTTATTAGCCCTGGACTTTCGACGTAAAGGATTAGATATAACCCGGTATCCCCATTTGTTTTTTCTTATGTATGACCTCAGAATGTCACTATCATAATTGCTGAGAAGAAATTTCCCCTTGATATGCTGCAGTACTTCAAGTAAATCAATAAAATCGTTTTCGGTATAACCTTTATAATGCCCCATGTCAGCACCTAAATATGGAGGATCGAGATAATGAAATGCTTTGTCTACATTCCTCGATTTTATGATCTTTAAAGCATCCTCATTTTCTATTTGGGCATTTTCAATTCGCCTTACCAATAACTCGGTGAATTTATCTTTTTTATTTTTCAAAACCTTTGGTACAACTACGCTTTGATCATTCGAATATTTTATTCCACCTCCAATTTTATTTGAATATGAGAAATTACAAACAAACCAGAAGGCACAAGCTTTATCTATTGAAGAATATTTCTCATGGTTTTTTATGATGTTTAAGGCCTCACGATGGTGTGTCCTACTGATTAACATTGCATCAATTCGGTGCTTAAGAAGCTCGAAGTCATTCTTTAGTACCTTATAGAAATTAATTACAATATCCAGGCGATCGTTTATTGTTTCGTTTATGGAAGGTTGCTTTGCGAAAAACAAAGTACCCCCTCCAAAAAAAACTTCGGTATATACCTCATGTGCAGGTATCATATTAAGAAGTGTTTTTACTATCGCCTGTTTACCCCCGTAATATGATATGGGTGTCTGAATTATCATGGTCACGTAATTGATATATTTGCTTTATACACGTAAGTAAATCCAGTGGAATTGGAGATACAATTGGTTTATTTTATGCTTGTTATTCCAGGAGCTGCACTAAAAGCTTCGTTAAGAAGATTAAGCTTTTCGAGTATTGAATCGAAATGATTTATTATTTCATCTGATAAAATACTTTCTTTCTTAAACTTCACCAGGAAAGCAATATCATTATCGATTGATTCTCCTTTAATCTGAGGTTGTGATCGATTTATATACTGAATACCTAATTCCTCAAGTACTTGATTATATTCTTCTTCATTAATATAATCATAGTTACTTTCTTCACTTATAGGATAAGGATTTCGATAGACCTTGTGTTTTTTCTCAAAAGGTGTTATAAGAACGATTTCACAACCTCCTGTATCTGTTTTTACATATTTTCTATGCCCGGAGGCATATACCATTTTAAAATAAGTCACAGACATGTTGTTTTATATTTAATGAATATTCTGTATGGTAGACTTTGTTCTTCTTGGCTTTCTTCCAATCAATCTTGTGTTTTTCTCTTAATGATTCCAGGAATTCATTATCTTCTTTTGCTTTCCTTTTTTCATTTAT
Source organism: uncultured Bacteroidales bacterium (assembly GCA_964633305.1). Classification (GTDB taxonomy): domain Bacteria; phylum Bacteroidota; class Bacteroidia; order Bacteroidales; family UBA10428; genus CAZWGG01. The sequence continues at coordinate 2,208 of CAZWGG010000045.1, read as the reverse complement.
TATTTTTTGATAGTGATTGGTAGAAGGATTTGTTTTACGAATAGGTTTTTTATCTTTTTTTTCAAGCCATTTCAAATAACCGTCCAGTGTTAAATCTTTATGGCTGTATTTAGCATAAAGCCAGGCATCCATAAGTTCAACAAGTTTGCTCATAAACCTAATCTTGAATGAATTTCCCGTGAAGTATCTGCCCATATTTTATCATCCTGGCTATACTTTAGTTTATCAATCAATGGCTTAATTTCAATAAGATGATACTCACACCATTTTAATACCGGCCGGCCTGTTTTTTTATTTACCCCGTCCATAACAGTATGAGGAACACATCCCCTGGTTCGTAGCTTGTCGAAAAATTTCAGACTGCAGTCTAAAATTCGTGCTGCACTTTTACGATTGAGAATATTAATTTTTGCTGGAACTTTTTTACTATTATGTATTCCAAACTTTTTAATAACATTCTCGAAATCATTTAATAGATCATCTTTTGTGATCTCCTGTATTTGAAGTATTCTGTTTACCATAATTTGGGATTAAAATTCGTGTTTTAATAATACAAAATGGCTTAGAGTCGCCTGGCTTAGAATAAGGACATTTTTTATTTGCCCCTTTAAATCCACAATCTACATATTCGAAATTCATGTTTCCATCATCATCAATATCTGGAATATGATCAAGATTATCCCAATTGCATTGTTTGAAAACTTTAAATATCTCTTTAACATCTGTAATACCATGCTCTTTAATAGCCATAATAGCTTTCCGGCTTTTATCATTTTCAAGCAATTGAAAGATGATCTTCTGGATATCATTCTTGCGTTCAAACTCTGAATAAGCAACATATTCATTGTCTATTTTTACCAATTCATTTTCTTTGGTAAGATTGCTGTTATGACTAAAAAATTCAGCATTCACGACACAAATTATTTTAAATTCTTACTCCTGTCTTTTAAGATTTTAGTCGGATCGATATAATTGGCGATCGTGTTGATATAATTAGGTGAAAGACCGGTAACCCTTGAAAGAATTTCATTTACACGATATTTACGGATAGCACATACACGTCCTTTCATGACAACTGCTATTTCGCGTATTATTGAATTTCGTAAAGTTTTTTTATCCAGATCATGGTTTTTTAACATGTTGATCCGGTAATCAATATCCTCGGCTGGATACCCAGCCTTTACAAGATTATTTCTAATCTCGTTTTCTTCTGTTTTAAACTGATATTCTGTGTTTTTCATAAAATGGTTGTTTATTTGAGAGAATTATTTTATATTAATACGACAAACATAGTAGAATGTTTCGACATTAGCAAGATTTATGTCGAATATTTCATTAATTAAATGCTATATGGCTATAGGAGAAAGAGTTAAAAAGGTGCGAGAATCATTCAACCTGACACAGGATGATTTTACGAACAAATTGGGATTGATCAAAAAAAGGAGTACAATAGCGGATATAGAACGAGGAAGGATTTATCCCAATCCGAAAATTGTCGAAAATTTACATTTAAAATTCAATATAAATTTAAACTGGCTTATCTGTGGAAGTGGTAAAATGAAACTAGAATTACAAGATTTAGAAGATATAAATGAGGTTAGAGATAAGTATGAACAGTATAAAGGAAAATACATGGATAGCTTAGAAAAATTAAGCAAACTGTATGAGGAAATGGATAAACTCAGACATGAATTGGAAAGTAAAAAATAGGGACAAAAGGAGAAAAGTTGCCCCTATTGTTTCTACTAATAATATAATTTATTGATTAATAATAAAATACAAGGATAAAAATAATCCTGCCGGAATCACTAAAACAGGGTGAGTGTGAGTCGCGAGAGCGAGGAACTTTCACCCTGTTTTTGTCTCTACACTCACTCTCAAACTCACACTGAAAAGTATGTTTGATTTTGAAAAACTGGAAGTTTATTCCAAAACAAAGCAGTTTAACAGTGCAGTTTCTTTATATTTAGAAAACCCGTATAGCGCTCGTTTAAAGCAGTGTAACGAGTGCTACCGACAACTTAATAAAGGCAATAAAAATTTCGTTTTTAAAATTTGCATTCCACTCTACCTATTCGAAAAAAAGGATATGCAAAAAATTCCCCTATCTGCTCCAAGCTTACAATAAAATAAAAACATAAGAAACTGGAGACTGAGGCTGTCTTAAAAGTCCAAAAAGCTATAAAGACAGTCTTTTTTTCGCAACTC
>CAZWGG010000044.1:0-15491 GCA_964633305.1 uncultured Bacteroidales bacterium | reverse complement strand
GATTACATTGTTGCATTGTGCCGCCAACTCCTGAAAACTATTTTGCATCTTTCTGTAAACAATAAACGCGGCAATCATCTCTTTACCCGGTTTCTTATCTAAAAAACCGGCTATGGCAATTTTTCCCGCTGACACTAACCCGGCATCGCTAACTATCATTTCCAGATCGTGAGAAAAAAAATTTTGACCGTTAACAAAGATGATGTCTTTGGCACGTCCAGCGATAACAAGAGCATTTTCGTTTTTGAAACCGATATCTCCTGTATCCAACCAACCGTCCATAGTAATAGCCTCCCGTGAAGCTTTTTCATTGTTGTAATAACCTGATGTGACGTTTTTTCCTTTTATTTGTATACGTCCGATTGTCATTTCCCCCAACTCTTCACCATTATTATTAACAATTCGTGATTGACAATGATTAAGCGGTACGCCGACTTCAGAGAGTTTAATGGATGAAAGATTGTCTTCGTCACAAATTGCCACAGTGTCGCCAATATGCGTATTTTTCCTCAAAATGCTGTAAACTCTTATTGGCTTACCCGGTTCGTTACAGCAAACGCCGACAGATGCCTCTGCCAAACCATATGCTGGCGTAAGCACCCCTTCCCTGAGTCCATAGGGTTTGAATTTATTCAGGAATTCTTCACACAGACTCACAGAAATCGGTTCTGCCGCGTTGAGGCAAATATAAAGATGAGAAAGATCAATGCCTTTGTAATAGGTTTCCGAAAAATGTTCCATGACATAGTGATACCCGAAATTGGGCGAAGCAGTTATCGTGGCATTATTCTTCCAGATAGAATTCAACCACAAATAGGGGCATTTTAAAAATAGTTCAGATGGTATCAGCACCTGATACATATCGCCGACCAGTGGTGCTAAATGATAACCAATAAGCCCCAAATCATGTGTTAAGGGAAGCCAGCTGAGAAACTTATGGTGTGAACCCGGCTGTATTGCAAATCCTCCAAATATATCGAAAATATTGGTAACAAGATTATTATGAGTCAGCATAACTCCTTTAGGAGTCCCTGTTGACCCGGAAGAAAATTGTATAAACGCCAGATCGTCCGGACTGGCCGGGATGATTTCTCCGGAACCGGAATCTTTTGTTAAGTTTTCATAATAAAAACAGTTCACACTGTTTAGGTATTCAAAATGTTTTATATTGTCGGTGGCCAGTTTGGGATTATTTAATATCTTAAAAATATTTAAAATCTTTCTTTTTCCCTCTTCTGAGCGTATTGGCGAAACCGGAACTGCAATAATACGGCCCAGAATACATGCCCAGAATGTGCACAAAAAGGATTTGATATCATGTATGTGAATCACCAACTCAGTTCCAGGCCCCATACCCTGGCGTTGCAGATTTTCAAGAATCAATAGCGCATCATGTAATAATTGGGTATAAGAAAAATTTACAGATACATTTCTGCCGGATAGTATAGTTATTCCACGACTACTTTTAGAGCCAATGCTTGAAAAATGTTCAGTGAGCGTGTTCATTATGATTAAAAATGAATACTGATTTGATTGTTTTTATTCTGAAGTTGTCTAAAGTTTACGTAATAAATTAACACAAAAAGCTAATATATTCAATGCTTTCCAGTGAATGTAGAATTTTCCTTCGTGATCTTTCTCAATAAATCCTCCAATTTCCATCTCTTTAAGCTCTTTGTTAATGTTAAATAGTGCCTGCCAGAAAACTCCTATTTTTTAAAGTCTTTGATAAGAAAACGTCAAAGACAAGGCTTTCGAAGCATTGAAAATGAGGAGTTTACTGATTGTAAATGACTATTTTCAAGGCAAGAATAACGCAGTATTTGGCGTTTTCTTGCAAAGACTAAATAGTTTATACTCACCTATCAATTTGCTTTCATCTGAACTCCATACACGATAGGTAAACATATTTTTTAACAACCAACCCGTCTGCATTTTTTTAATTGGAAATTGACTGGATATTTTTTGCAACTTCTGATCATCAGTATCAAATGATGATAAATTATTTAATAATTATGCGAAAAATTCTTACAACCTTTATGAATATAATAGAATCTGTCACGTCTATTTAAAGGAACACACAAATAATTGAGTTTTAGCATCTTTATCAAATTTATTTCCCTGATAATCTCCCATTTTATTTTCAATCTTTAATCCTTTTTTAATTAGCAATTTATCTAAATGGTCCGGTTTATATAGCCGTATGTATATTTCACTCATTAAACTCTCCCCGTTGGAAGGGTTACTAACATTATATACTTTTCTGTATATATCATCTTTAAATTTTTGAGAATGTATATTTATTATTAATCCGTCTTCCATTTCAATATTAAAACTTTCTAGATCAAATTCAGGCAAATTCACTGAAAAAATAAACTTGCCATTTTTTAACAGATGCTGTTTAATGCTTTGTAAACATGATTCAACAAGGTTATCGGTCAGCAAATGAGAAAATGAACTGTCAGGTATTATTACAGCATTAAACAATTCATTAATTTGAAAACAAGTAAAATCACCAAAGTAAAAATTAGCAGATAATCCTTTAGTCTTTGCTTTTATTTTTGCTTCACGAAGCATTGCCCTGCTATTATCAATACCTGAAACATCAAATCCATTTCCTGACAGATATAAAGCGACCCTTCCCGTGCCACATCCAAGTTCCAAAACTTTATAACCCACTTTTTGTAATGTGTTTGACCAAAATTCCAAATCTTGACAATAATTGTTCCTTAATTGATCATAGAGTTTCCCATTTAAAAAAGCAGTATTTATAAAATTCATAATTAAACAAGACTTTAATTATTTTTCATTAGATTGCTTATATAATCAGCAAAAAATGATAATGATTGAAAGGTTTCCTTATTTAAATCTTCATCTTCAATTTCAATATCAAACCTTTCTTCTGCCATTAAAAGGATATTAAGGGCTTCAATAGAATCCAGTTTAATTTCTTTTATCAAATCAGTATTTTCATCAATTTTATCAACATCAATTTTCCCTTTTAATGATTCTCTTAAAACGGATTTAAGTTCCTGAATAATTTCTAATTTTTCCATTGCAAATTATAATTTAAATTAAATAAAATATGAGACCAGTTTTATATAGTCATTCTTATAAAGTGTTAAAAAACATTCCGATGCTTTTATGGTTTTTCTCCTTAATAAACTACCCCGATAAAGATTATTTGAAATACTAATTTTATCTATTTTAAACTTTTTGACTTGAGATTTATATAGATTTAACATTTTTGCTTTTTCAAAAAGTTCAGCAGTAATATCAACGCAGTGGTTACAAAACAATGGTGACATTATCTCATAAAAAGAAACCAGTGTATTTTTTTTAAAATCTTTAAGAATGTTTGAAAGTACCACGGAAGTAATAATATGATCCAAATGATGATCAAGTATCCAGGGTGTAAAAATAATTTCAGGGTTAATTTTATTAATTATTTTCTTAATTTTTTCAGATACTTCATTAATATTTACTGAAAGTTTGGAGTCTTCAAAATTCAAAAAATATTGGGTCAATGAAGGGAAGATATTTTTTAATTTGTAAGACTCTTTTTTTCGAATATCGGTTTCATCCTGTGATATACCATATCTTCCATCTGTTAAGTATATTATGTGAATTTGAACGTCTCTTTTATTGTAAATACACATTATTCCGCCACAACCCATAATTTCATCATCAGGATGTGGCGCCAGAATTAATATCTTTTGAGCATCGATAGGTTTGAAATAATTCTTTTCAAAAGAAAGTGGCTTTCTTATCATCGAAATTAAACTATCGTTGTTAATGAAATTATACATTTATTTCAAAATTGCTGTGTAATATGCTATTAACCTTATCTTTAAAAAATTTGGCGCAGAAAGATCATAAACTACCCCGTGTACTGCAATATTCTTACTTGATACAAGAAAATTAATGTGATTAATTATATAGTCTTTTTAAGGAATTTTGTCATCATTGCAAAAAACGATCATATCATTTTCAGCTTCCTTTATACCCTTATTTCTTGCTACTAATCTTCTATGATTTGATTGAAAAATATATCGGTACCATCATTGGATCCATCGTCAACCAAAATCAGTTCAAATTTCCTTTTATTACTTTGATAATTAAATGCTTCAAGAACAATTTTCAATCGAGCCTATTTATTATATTAACAATTGGTTAAATTAGGTATCATAAATCTCTTAAATTTTCCGGAAGGAGTTTGTGGAATTTCATCAATGATACTAAATTTCACCGGAACTTTATATTCAATTAAGCGGTCATAACAAAATCTTGTCAGTTTGTGAAAATCTATATTTGGATTCGTTGTTGTGATAGCTGCATGAATATTTTCATTTTGATTATCTAGGAACTCAGGATATACAACAGCATCTATAACATCAGGATATAATTTGATAATGGCTTCTACTTGTTTGGGATCCACTTTATATCCTCCAACATTAATTATTTCTTTTATTCTCCCAACAATATGAATATTGTTTTCATCATCATAGTATCCGATATCACCGGTAGGCCAATATCCAGATATATTTACATATTCATCTATATAACCATTCATAAATGAATTTGATTTTACAATAATTTCACCACAATCTTTTCCAAAATCTAAATATTCTTCATTTTTAATTATTTTCACATCCACATTGTCAAACGACCTCCCAACACCCTTTAAATTTCTATAGGGTGTATATGTTGAAGAAATGCCACCTGTTTCTGTTGATCCATAATTAATATATAATTTAGTGTTAAAATAAGATTCAAAACTATTTATATCGCTTTCATTTGCATGTGAACCTGAACAGAATATGGTTTTAAAGAACATCTGGTTATTTCCTTTAGTAAATTTCAATAATGCACCAATCATAGGAGGAACAATAGTAATGATATCGGCTGGTGCATTTAATAACTTTTTGATTAATATTCTTGGGTTAAAATGTGGAAAAAGTTCCAGTGTACTGTGTGTTAAAAGAGAAGATATTAACCCAATTCCAAACGCATATGCATGTGATAAAGGAGAAGTAACTGCTATTTTAATTTTATTATACTGAGAAAATCTGTTTGTATAATTTATTGCCTCATTTTTTATACAATTCTGGGAACGCAAACATAATTTTGGAGTTCCTGATGTTCCGGAAGTTAAAAATAAAACCCTGCCATGAAATTGAAGATTTCTGTTAACGTTATCTTTTGACATACAAATTGCGTTAACTTGAATATTCCCAATTGAAATATCACAATTATTTAAATCATTTGAATTTTTAATATCTATCCTGGTTGATTTTTCTATAATATCATGAATAAGAACTTTTATGTTGAAACAATCTGAAATTTTTTTTAATTCATAATTTGGCATAGATGAATTTATTAGCAAAACATTACAGCCAATTTTAAGTAATGAAAACAACACGGTTGGGAATGCAACTGTATTTCCTAATGCAGCTAATATCAGATCACCTGGTTTTAAATTAAAATTTTTTAGTTTCTCAGTTACTAATTCTGAGATTTCTCTTAATTGTGTTGCCGGCCAAATTTTTTTTGAATAATTGCATATAATTCCTCCCTCCCAATGTTCCCAAAGATCAATAACACAATGGTCTGACAATATAGTTTCTTTCATAAGATAATAAAATCTTGATATTTACAGACTAATATGATTTTTTATAGCAAAAAAATATAAAAAAAATTAATTCATTATCGTAACAATTGCCCCTTCAGGACAAATCTCCTGACAACAAAAACATCTAATGCATATTTCAGATTTAATATGTAATTGATTTTGGTCCTGAAAAATGCATTTTTGTGGGCAATTTGTTACACAAAGCTTACACAAAGCACATTTTGAATGGTCAATATCTACTTTAAAGTTTGCTTTTAATTGTTTTCTATTTACAAACGTAAGAGGTAATTCAATTTTTATATTTTTTATTTTATTTGGATCAGGCAAATTATCTTGTTTTGAATTCGTTAGTTCCTTATAGTAATAGTTTGTAAGCAATTCATCAGTGTCTAAACCAATCATAAGGGCACAATATTGATCAACCATATATCCATCATCTCCCATAATCAATAAACCCATATGTTTTTTCTTGCCCTGTACTCCAGGCCCTTCTCCTTCTATTACATCTATAGCATCCATTATTGTCATTTCCGGAATTCTTTGCAAATAAATTTCAGAAATTACTTTACAAAAATCTTCAACACTTGAAGCATACCCATGGACCAATCCTTTCATCCTACTCCTTACAGTACCGTAAATGTTTTTTATTGCTCCTGTAAACCCTGTTAGTATATGGGTTTTAAATTTGGGCATATTAATAACTAAATCTGCTTCCAGGTATTCTTTTGAGATTGGAACAATACATTCTTTATTACTAATGGTAAACTTTTTATTAACAAAACCATACCTGTCTAATGCAGATAATTCAATATCATATTTTTTGGCCAGGTTGTTCATGCCGGTTATTTCAAGTAATTCTGCATAGGTGCCTTTATTCATCATGCCTATAGCTCCGTCTCCTATTGTAACATTTACTCTTTTTTCAAGAGCAATTTTTACAACTTGTTCTATCAATTTTGGATTTGTTGTGATAGCTTTTTCAGGTAATTGGGGCAGACATAAATTTGGTTTAATTAATAATTTGCTTCCTGCCTTGAAAAGATTTTTTATTTTCTCATTTGATTCAATATAATTTAAAATATCATTATATATTTCCGGAGAATCATAATTCAAATGTGAAGAGGTATGTACCATTATTGTTATATCAAAAATTTATCCAATTAAAATTTTATTTTATACTTTGATATAAAGAATTTTCATTAGCCGTATTAATATTTCCTTTATATATTTCTTTTAACTCATTAAGTCTTTTTCTTATTTTAGGTCTAGTAAATGGCTTGTTGAATTTCAAATCTTCTATATCTATGAAACCATATAAAAATAAATTGAATAAGTCGTAATCCGGGAAGCACTGTTTACATGGTTTCAGAACAGGTTTGTTCCGATTCAAGAGTTTAAATATCGGCTGCTCAAAATGACCTTTTGATGTTTCAAGCAGATGTATATTTTTCAATTCCTGAACATAATTAGTACAGCAGGCAACCTGTCTGCCATTTAATAATGTAGCGGTTCTAATAAAAGGGGAGAAACATTTTAATCTATTCCCTTTGTTCTTCATAATATCCCGCAACAATTTGAAATATTCAACTGGGGCAATATATTCCTTATACTTACTGTGATTTTCAATTATAGATGTTAACCCATTAATAAAAACCGGACTATAATCCATTTTCACCTCTTTTTTATGAAGTTGGTCCATAACCGGTAAAAAATAAACCACTAATCCACCTTTATATTCATATAAAAAATCTAAGAAATCCGTTATTTTATTTGCATTATCTTTTGTAATAACAACATTAACATTAACATATATTCCTCTTTTCAAACATTCCAGGATATTGTTTAGTACCTTTTTAAATTGTTCTTCGGTTTTAAACCTTGCTTTTGTCATTTCAAATAAATGTCCATCAAGCGATATGCTTAAGTGAAATGATGTTGACCGGTTTATTCTATCGATTTCCTGAAATGGAATTTTTATTCCATTAGTAATAATTTCAATATGGTCATATTGATCAATAACAGGCCATATCCAACCGGTAATATTTTTTTCAAGAAAAATTTCTCCCCCACCTATTAATGTTAATATTTCAGCAGAAAAAAGTGAATTATATTTATTGATGGTTTTAAGAAATTCACTTTTTTTATCTTCAATTTTATCCATATCTAGCAGAAATGGATTATTCCTAGTTTCGCAATAAGTACAATCCAGATTACACCTGTGATTAACTATAACAGTATTATATAGAACTTTTTGCATTACAGTACTTTTGTGTTTATTACAAAATCTGAAAAAATTTTATATAATTCCAAAATCCTGGCTTTAGCTTTTGGTCTTTTTAATAAAGGCCGGCAATGTATAATTTCCTCCAGACTAATTAGATGATTAAAATATAATGAATATACATAGATATCAGTAAAACAATTTTTACAATTGATAAGTCGTGGAGGGTCTAAGGTACGTAAATCATATGATGCGGAGTTCCCATAATTATCTTCAATTCCATCTTTATCTGTAACTATATTGCCAATATTCTCACCCCAGCTTAAAGGGCATGGCGTGGATATTCCCGTTTCAAAACTTTGAAGCACAAAATAGGGGGTAAAACACCTGATCGTATTTAGCGATTTATTTGAAATAAATTCATACATGTCACCTAAATACTTCTTTGGTGGTATAATTGCTTTATAATCATGATAATTTTCTATAAGCAGTTCAATCCCTTTTAATTGTGAAGGATCCGCTCCATAAAATTGTTTTGAATTATGTCTGACCGGGAAGGGCATTAAAATAACTTTATCGGAATATTTATCTATTAAATATTCAGCAAATAGATTCAAATTCATTGAATTTCTTCTATGTACAACACAATTAATTTCTACTTCGAACCCTTTTTTAACCATTAGTTCAAGATTCTGTAAAATTTTTGTTTGCATTTTTTCGGCCCTAGCCCGATAACCGTTCATATCTAAAAGATGGCCATCAAGTGATAATTGAAATGTAACATTTGAGATTTCACCCAATTGGTCAAGGAAGGATTCGCTTATTAAGGTGCCATTGGTAAGAATTTGAACTGTTTCATATCGTGGAGATTCTCTTTTAATAAGTTGAATTAAATTCTTTAACAATAGGATTTCTCCTCCACTAATTTTTAAAATAGGCGCATCAAAAAGGCCAAAATAGTTATCAAGGACTTTATCTATATTTTTTTTGATTTGAAATCCCTCACTATAATTCATAGAATGCACCTTTTTTTTATTCCAGGTAAAACCATTATTTGCCTTTTGAAAGGGTGTTTCGGGTGTCATACAATACCCACAATTCATATTGCAGACATCTTCATAAATGACAAAATCGAAAAACAATTGAATTATTTTTTGATTTTTCTTTAAAAAATTCAGAGGTATTTTCAAATTAGTACAGAGTATTAAAGGATAATTCTATTAAATTGACGAAAAGAGTTTTTTATTAAAACTTTATTTCTTCAACATAAATCTTACTTTTTGCATAATCTGCGGCAAGACAGGAACAATAATTTTTATCCATGTTGATTTCATTGATATATCATTTTTGATTGTTATATATTAAACTATTACCAGAAAGTGATAGCTTTAATCCTATTTTATGCGATACAAAACCGCTTCCTGAAGCTTTTAAAATACTTTCCAATTTGGTCCAATACCTAAAGAATTCTCTAAAAGTATTTTTCATGGTCTTTATATCCAAAATAGCTTACATTGTTTTTCTTTGTCCAGCGGGTATCGATATCTTTTTGCCGTTTTTTGTTGGGCTGGCTGTCCCATTTTTCCGGTGCAGTGCAAGTCTCTTTGATATGCTTATTTTCTTCACGGCTGTTGCGTTGAAGTATAGTTTTAATGTAAGATCAAATTATTTATATTATTGAAAAAAAATTCTACAGGGAAAATAGTAATGAAAGATAAAGCTCTGCCTGGTTAATTAGCTATTTTACTAATAGTATTAACTTTAACTTTTTGTTTGAACATTAATTTGTAAAATTTCAGGTACGAGATTATACACTTTTCTTAATGTGTAATATCAATACAAGAAATAATTTTTTATTGTAAATGTTCAATGTTCTTTATCCTACATTTCAAAAATAAAAAAAAATTGTAATGAAATACAAAGATTTTTAAAAATTTTCACTATCAACAAAATAAAATTTATCTAAAAACTTAAATTCTTTTAATTAAGAAAACTTGAAAATTTTTTCTGAATCGCAGCCCCTTTCCCATCTCTTCCAGTTCGTCCGATTTCTTGGTAATATTGTTCAATGGATTCCGGTATCATAAAATGAACTACAACCTTAATATAAGAATATCACCCATTCCGAAAGCGTGCGTCTCGAACCAATCGGCTATAACAATTGTCACATTGGCCTGATATACAAGGAAACGGAAGAAACGAAAATGAAAAAAGGTTATTTTAGGAAGTGAAAAATTTATTATTCATAAGCTTTTTCATTAAAATTTGCAATAAATTCTGAAGGGGTTATCCCATACTCTTCTTTGAAACATTTGGCAAAATATGCAGGAGATGTAAACCCAACTTTATAAGCTATTTCAGAAATATTGAATTCTCCTGATTCCATTAGTTTTATAGATTTTTTTAGCCGGATAATCCTGATAAAGTTATTTGCATTTTGACCGGTTAGTGATTTTATTTTTCTCCAGGTATGACCACGGCTTATTAACAGATGAGAAGCCAGATTTTCTACAGATAATTCTTTATTTGTAATATTATCTTCAATATACTTTAGGATTTTTTTCAAGAATTCTTGATCTAGTGTATTATTACTAATTTCCTTAGGTAACATATAGGCTTCCTGGCTGAAACGTTGAAATAATTTATGCCTGGTTTTTATTAAGTTATTTATAGTTGCCTCAAGGTAATGAATATTAAAAGGTTTTGTAATATAAGCATCAGCCCCGGTTTCTACCCCTTCAATTTTATCATTTAATGCTGCTTTCGCGGTTAAAAAAATAAATGGAATATGGCTTGTTAAAATATTTTCTTTTATATTCTTACATAACTCTATTCCTGATGTATTTGACATAATAATGTCACTTATTATCAAATCCGGAATGTGCTCAACAGCTATTTTATAACCTGACTCTCCGTCTCTTGCCTGCAGCAATTTATAGCTTTTGGAAAATCTGGAAGTCATGTATTGCATTAGTTCAAAGTTATCTTCAACAATCAAAATAACAGGTACCCTTTCCAGGGGGATATGATTTTGTAAACCACCTAAATTATTCTCAGACAGCAACTTCAAAGAACTTGAATATTCTTCAACAGGTTGTGAGAATATCTCCTCTTGTTTAAACAAGGTATTTCCTAAAGGTAAAAACACCATAAAACTGGTTTCTTTATATTCTTCACTGGTTACCGTAATTTTTCCATGATGCAACTCTACAAGATTTTTGGTTAAAAACAATCCGATACCAGTGCTTGCCTTGCTTGTGCCATTTTCTTCAGGTATCTGAAAGAACCTATCAAAAACTTTATCTATAAATTTATTTGGTATTCCTTTTCCATTATTAATTATTGAAATTTTAACATACCCTGTAGTCGGTTTATCATGATATTTCTTTTCGTTATTTACCTGTGATGATTTCTCGATTTTTATTTTTACTTTTCCTCCATCTGGTGTGTATTTAAATGCATTTGATAATAAATTCAGAATTATTTTTTCAAGTTTGTCAGCATCGAACCATGCATCAATTTTATCAAAATCTGAAATAAACAGATATTCTATCTGTCTTCTTTTAGCCTCATCATTATAAAAACCTGAAATTTCTCTCAGAAACTTGACGATATCCCCTAGTTTAACAATAATATTTAATTTATCATCTTCAGCTTTGTTAAAATCCATTAATTGATTCACAATTCGAAAAAGCCTGTCAGCATTCTTATATATTAGTAATAATTGTCTTCTTAAATCTTTTTTCAATGAGAACAAAGAAATAATTTCTTCAAGCGGTGATAATATAAGACTCAGTGGTGTTCTTAATTCATGTGACATATTGGTGAAAAAATGTAATTTCATTCTATTCAGTTCTAATATTTGTAATTGTTTTACTCTTGTAATCCATAATTTAATAAATAAATAAAGCAAAGAAACAAATACAAAGATGTATAAAAGATAGGCCCATATAGTTTTCCAATAGGGTGGTAAAATTGTAATTTTTAGAGTTATTGGAATATTGTTCCAAATACCATCATTGTTTGATCCTTTTACTTTAAAAATATAGGTGCCCGGGTTAATAAACGTGTAATTAGCTGACCGTTTATGACCAACATAGTTCCAATCTGATTCTAATCCTTCCAATATATAGGCATACTGGTTTTGAGACGAACGCGTATAGTTTAGCGCTACAAATTCAATGGTAAACGAGTTTTGATTATATAAAAGTGTAATTTTATCAGTAAGGCTTATATGTTTTTTCAACGGAGAACCTTTTTCCCCAATAGGAACTGATTTATTGAATATTTTAAAATCAGTAAGACATAATTTTGGTACCAGCATATTTTCTTTAATGTTTCCGGGATAAAAGGCATTAAACCCATTATTCCCTCCAAAATAGAATTCTCCATTTTTTGTTTTTATACATGAGTTAAGATAAAATTGATCTGAGTTAAGGCCATCCTCCTTTGTATAATTTTTAAATGTTTTTATAACAGGGTTAAATTTTGTAATTCCTTTATTTGTGCTAATCCATAAGTTTCCATCTTTATCTTCAAGTATTCCTTTTATGGAATTGTTTGGTAACCCATCCTGTTTCTGAAAAACTGTAAATGAACTGTCTTGTTTATTAAACAAGTTCAATCCTTTATCTTCTGTCCCAAACCAAATATTTTTTTTACTATCTTCAAATATGGTAGTTATCCTGTTACTACTTATACTTTTGGGGTTATTACTACTAAAAAAGACATGAAATGAAAACGAACCGTCATCATTTTTATTTAAGATTCTTAATCCCCATAATGTTGCAACCCAAATAGTATTATCACTATCTTCAAATATTGAAGTAACATACTCTAAATATGGTAATTGAACAGGGTCTTTTTTTTCATATACTTGGTCAAATTCGTCGGATATTTGATTGTAAAGAAACAAGCCGCTTCCATTAGTGCCTGCCCAGATATTTTTATGCTTATCTTCGTATAAGCATAATATCTTATTATCTCCGATTCTTTGAACCCCTTCAATTCTATAATTTTTAATTTTTGATCCATTCTTATCCAAACGATCTATACCTTCTTTCCATGTCCCAACCCATACATTCTCATTTGAATCATAAATGATTGCCATCAATGAATTCGTTTGTATAGAATTATTTTTATTTTTCGTAATGGCCTTTATCAGCTTCCGTATTTGGGTATTAAACAAATATATCCCGCCGCCGTCAGTAGTTATCCATAGGTTTCCTTGTGTATCTTCGGCAAAACCTGTAACATCGTTGTAGCTTAAAGTATTTTTGAGGAAAGTATTTTTTTGATAAAGTTCAAATTTTGTATTTTTTTTATCCCAAATATTAATCCCCCTGTTGTATGTACCAACCCATAAAATGCCGTAATTATCCACATAAAGCGACGGGATGGTATTGCAGCTAATACCCCCGTAGCGACCTTCTTCGTAACCATAAATACTGATTTTCCCCGTATTAATGTCAAGGCAGTTTAGCCCCCCATTTTCTGTCCCAATCCAAAGATTGCGTTTTTTATCAAAACATAATGTGTAAATTGCATTATTTGAAAGGCTGTTAGGGTTGTTTGAATGTTTATAATGTTTAAAAGTATATTTTTCTTTTTGCTTTAATAACTTATTCACCCCCCCTTCGGTTGTCCCTATCCAAAGATTCCCTTGTGAATCTAGTTCAAGGGAACTTACAAGGTTACTGCTTAAACTTGACTGATCGGCAGGATTATGTACAAAATGTTTGAAATATTTTTTTTTACTGTCAAGCAAATCAAGTCCGTTTTGTGTACCAATCCATATATTATCCTCCTTGTCTGAAAGTATACATGTTATATAGTCCGATCCAATGGTTAAGTCTTTCAAATTGTTATGCAGGTAATAATATGGTTTTGATTTTTGTACATCATAAAGAATTAACCCGTTACCAATAGTTCCAATCCAGATACGGCCTTCATTATCGACAAATAATGACTTTATAAAAATATGCTTAGTGTTAGTGATATATCCAAATAAATTAGTAATACGAATAAAATTATCTTTCTCACGATTATAAAGGTTTAATCCTTCAGAGGTACCAACCCATATATTCCTGTGTTTATCTTCTACTATGGAATGGACCGTATTATGGTCGATACTGCTTGTATCATTGGGATCATTCTCATAAACAACCATGTTAATTCCATCGTATTTGGTTAATCCTTCGTTTGTTCCAAACCACATGTAACCATGGCTATCTTTTAAAATGCACTTTACTAACTGATGTGAAAGTCCTTGCTGAAGAGGTTGGAAAACAGGTTTTACGTTTTGTCCGAAAAAAGATACATGGATTAGTGTCAGAAGTAGAAAGATGATAAAGTTTCTATTATTTTTTGATCTTTTAAATTTCATCGTTAATGTTTGCGTGTTAACTAAAATGAAATGGGCAATTTTTTAAATATACAATAGGCTATAATACGTGTTTTGCCACTGTTTTGTTTAGCAATAAGAGGTTCAAATAATATTTTTGTTTATTGCCTGTGGAGCAAACATTATTAAACAGAAACTTCCGGAATTAAGCTGCACAAAGTCGGTAATCGCCTTTATAGTCGTGTAGATGTAGAAAGAATTAACCCGCATTATCCGGAAATAATGCGGGTTAAACATTTGCACGATAATCTTTTGAAAAAACTATTCTTTATTAAACCTCAGTGTTTTATTTCCTTCTTTGCTATCAATTTTTAAAATATATATACCACTTCTCAATTTACTGGTATTTATTTTAAAGGTCCCTGCTTGGGCAATATGCCCTTGATATAACAACTTACCAGAAACCGTTAGAATCGAATAGTTTGCTTCTTCATAACCGTGTTTAATAATAAGTACATCTTTAACAGGATTTGGGAAAAGTGACAGCTCAATCTCTCCTTCGTCGGCAATAATTGGTGTAGTTGCCTGTTTCAACCAATTTTCTGTTAAATATTCAGAGAAGCCAGGTGTTCCGCATTCTCCTTCATGTACAACAATATTCGCAAAACCAGAATTACTCATTGTACCTGTATCATCATCATTGATAAAGAAAATCCTGTCAAACGTACCAGTATAAAAATAACCAACCGGGATTGTATAATGTACTAACCCACTACCCGGATAGTTATCATAATCGGTTATTCCCCAGTCTTCGGCCCCGTATAATTTAAAGGTAAGATCGCTACTTTCAATATTGTCAGAATCAAAACCAATTCCATGGACTTCACCCTCTCTCGTGCTTATAAAATCAAATTCCAGGATGGTGCCTGGGCCTACTGTATAATCGAAAGGAATATATCTCCATGTATTATTTACTAAAACTATACCTGTGTGGGCACTAGTAAAATAGTAATTATGGTCAACATCCTGACTTCCTCCATATGATGGAGCACTGTCAATACTGATCGGGGAACAAGGTCCTACCGGATTATCAGCCACACTTATAGCATCAATTGCCATATCGCTGTAAAAATTAGTGCCTGTAGTGCCACTGAAACGGATTATTAACCCCGGTGCAGACGGCAAGCTTACTTGTACTTCATTCCAAACGTCACCCTGGTCGCCAGATAGAGACCACAAAGTATTCCAGTTAGCACCATCATTAGTACTTGATTCAACAACCAAAGTACCCATTG
>CAZWGG010000043.1:9447-15508 GCA_964633305.1 uncultured Bacteroidales bacterium | reverse complement strand
TACGGTGTACTAACCCTGGTCTGATCTCCCCTTTCTGAAACAAAGGTAAATCTTTGAGATGAAAAGTTAACGCATTTACAAGAGTGCCTGAATAATTTCCATGCCCCGGGTGTACAACCATATCGGGAGTTTTATTTACAACAATAAGAGAATCATCCTCAAAAATTATTTCAATAGGTATGTTTTGGGGTATAATCTCTATTTCTCTCGGAGGATACGGAAGGAGTACAGATATTATATCACCGGGTTTTACTTTGTAGTTACCTTTAACCGGAATGTCATTCACTAAAATATTGCCAGCTTTAGCTGCATTCTGAATCTTATTTCTTGAAACATTTTCAATCCTATTAAACAAAAATTTGTCAATCCTAAGTAAGCTTTGTCCTTTATCTACTACAACCCGGTGATGTTCAAAAAATTCTTGCTGATCGTTAAGCTCTTCCTGCATAACAAAAAAACTTAACGTGTTACAACAAATTTGTTGATTAAAACGTCATGATTTGACAACGAAATCTCTAAAATATATATGCCTGGCTTAAGAGAACGAATATCAATTGGTCCCGTTTCATGTAACGAAGAAAGATGAAGGTTTCCAACTGCATCAAATATCATTATAGTATACTCTTGACTTACGCTCTGCTCTAATTCAATAGTAATGAAATCAGTTGCCGGATTTGGATAAATAACTGCTTGGGAATGAATAGCTCTTTTGTTTCCAGGAATTTTCAAAACAATTGGGGAATGCCCCATTACCGGCCTTATCATGAGTGAACCATTTGTAAAGCTCCCCCCTAATGTTTGCCATCCACCCGAAATATTATAATATACCTGGTTTTTGTTGCCATTATTTATATCATATCCAATATTTAAAAATTCATCTGTATTTTGTTTAAGACCGATGAAAACATTATGGGAAATGAATACGGCCGAGTCAAGCAAAATTCTCTGAAATTGTCCAAAAGGCAAATTCGGATCAGGGTAATCATATTCTTCCGAAAAATAGATCCTGTCGCCAGGTATTCCATTATCATTTTTCCATACACAAATTTGAAATGGTTTGTCGGCAGTAAAATTGTCTTTGGTTTTATTAAATAAAATGTCAATAGCTCTTAACGAATCTGTCTTGTATATTTCAAAATGACAGGCTATTAATGATCCCTGTGTTGATTCGCCGGAAATTCCAAACCCCATTTCTGCCGTACCATCATCATAAGCGTAATAATTTCGATAGACTTCTACCCTTTTAACCGTATCATTACTTTTATAATCTATACCTGGGGTATTGTTCAAAAATGCCCCGATTTCAATCATCCCAACATCCGACCCGTCATATAGGACAGGAGTAATAAACACATCATTTCGTTCATAAATAGTATCAAATTTAAAACTTTGACTTCCTTCAATATATGGGTCTATTAAATATGTCCCTGAAGACAGGTCTCTTACAAAATATCCTCGCCCGATAGTTGTACTTTCTCCAAGGTTCGGGGGTTGGTTATTCATTCTTATTGTTAGAGGAATATACTCGCGAATATGATTGAATCCGGCACTGTCAACATGATCCCATGGTATGGATTGATAAGTTTTAAAGCTGGAGGATAATGCATTTATTATAGAAACATCATATACATTTTGATGGTCCTCATACGAATTGGTATCCAACCTCACGTAATCGATATTCCAATGATCAAAATTGCTTATTTTACCCGGGTTCCATTTTTCTTCTTCAGTTGATATACTGGCATAGTTTCTGAACCTGAACTTGAATTCTGGCTGGAAATATATTTCAGGGACTTTGATTATCTGTTGAAAAAAAGTATCATTCTCCATTCCCGGTGTGTTCCATACCGAATACCATTCATTACTGTCCGGTTGAAAAAATTCTACAACAAGGGAATCTTTATATTCAGGAGTTTCGCCATTACCACCGGGCTGATAAAAAAAGCTAAGGTGAATTTCTTTTGACGTTCCTTGATAGGAAGACAGATCAATGGGTTGGGATGTAAGAAAATCGCATGAGGTTGGATTTGAAGAAACATCATAAACATTGCCATTTTCATCTATAGCATCCAGTGTTGCAACGCCAAATGTTACAGGATTAATAGAATAAGTATGGTTAATAAATGCGTAATTATCTTGCCAAATGTCCTGGTTTGGAAAAACTGTCATTTTTGAAAAATCATCAAAAAAAGGTAATTGAAGAGTAGCTATCTTATTTGTTGATTTTTTGTGTATTTTTTTTTCTTGCAGATATTTTTTTATAGTTTGATTTTCAGAAAGAGGAACAAGTGTTTGGGCATTATTATGTAATGCTACAAAACAAAAAAACGCAAAAAATGTAACTGTACTATAGTGCTGTATCTGCAATATTCTCATAGTATAAAGTATCACTATATCTGCCAAGTAACTTTGTTGAGTCAAGCGTTGTCCATACATCTATTGAAGAACCTAACGGGATTAAATTTTTTTTATTGTGTTCGGGTCTTTGCCTATAAATTATTGCTGAATGCATGTCTTTTTCCATTGTTCCGGGATCAGCAACGGCCGCCCCAATTCTGAGAAAAGCATCGGTTGCCTTTAAAGTAGCTTCTTCCAGGGTCAATCCTATTAAATCCGGCACTCTTGTATTTACATTACTTAATCCTTTCCCTAAAACCAAATCAATATATGAGCCTTTAACAATAGTATCTCCCTCATTAATTGTTTTTTCTTTATATTTTTGTGCGAGAACTATATTTACCCCAATATCGGGTTGATAACTAACTTGACCTACCCTTAACCCAAAAGATTTAAGCCGTGACCGGGCCTGCCTGATAGTGAGATCAACAAGGTTTGGCACTATAACTTTTTCCCGGTTAATTGCATTCATAGTAAGAAAAATCTTACGATTTTTTTTTACCTTAAACCCTGGTTTTGGATGTTGTTCTACCACGGTGCCTCTTGTGTATTCGTCTGAAAAAATTGAATCGAAAATTTCAAAGTTGAGTTTTCTTTTTGGTAATATCTCTTTTACCTCCTCAAGGGTCATCCCGGTTAAATCCGGAACACTAAACGCTTCTCCATGCCGGGTATAAATTCTTAGCCAAACAAATACTAAAATAAACACAACCATTGCAACAAGCAGGGCAGTTGTTAAATTTCTGATTATAAAATGGTTATTGAAAAATGTTTTGATTCTCTTAAAATCCATGGGCCATACTATGATATATCATAACACAAATATAAAATTATATTATGATTCTTTAAACGTAATTAAGAAATATAAAATTGCTTGAAAATGACGTTATATAATTAAAAATGAAAAATAATTTCCTTAAAATTAAAACTCTGTATAGTATTATCACTCTTTTTAATTTGCAATTGCCCTATTTCATTAACTCCGGAAATTAATCCTCTAATTTCTCCATCATATATCGAAAAAGCGGACCATATATTTCTTAAGAAAAGCTCTTTCTCATATGATTCCTTAATAAATTCAAACTCATTTTTATAGAGTAATGTTAACCAATACTCAATAGATTCTAATAACTCCATTAATACCGAGTCAATATTCAATTCTCTTTTTAACTCCTTTTTTAGCGATGTTGGGTTAAATATATTTGCGGGAAAATTTTCCTGATTTACATTCAATCCAATACCAAGTACTGAATTGGAAATTTTATCCTTTAGTATTGAATTTTCAATTAATATTCCTGATATTTTTCTTTTGTTAACGATTATATCGTTTGGCCATTTTATTTTTACTTCAGGCAATTTAAACTTTTTCAAATACCCTATTAGTCCCAGCGACAAAGCCATTGAAATATAAAACTGTAATTCTGCCTTTAAAAAACAAGGAAACAAAATTATACTAAGAGTTAAATTCTTTCCTTTTTCACTTACCCAGTTGTTCCCTTGTTGGCCTTTACCTTGTGTTTGAAAATCTGACAAAATTACAGTCCCCTCTTCGGGCCTTTTATTTCTTAAAAGATGGCTGGCATACATGTTTGTAGAATCAAGCGAAGAATACCTTTCAAGCTTTGAATAAAGATTAAAAATTTTCATGATTTATAAAAAAATTGAAGAACATAACCAAAATGGTATTGTTATTGTATTGCCCTCCCCATAGAATTTTAGTTAACAAAAAAGTTAACCCAAAATTTATGTGGTGTTTCTGAAAGAAACTCAGCTTTGCTTTAAAAAAGTATTCATAAACCTGTCTTCTTTCAGTATAATTACATGTTTACATTTTCATTTGAAATAAAATATTTTGTAAACTTGTAATGACAAATTTACAGAAGAATTTTATTAATTCTTTAACAATTTATTTCATTACATTTGTGGAGAATTTAGAAACTAATAGCAGGTAGATTTTGATAAAAGACAAAGACTTAGTAAAAACAATTATAGAAGGAATTCTTGAAAAAAAAGGGAAACAAATAATAGTTATTGATTTATCGACCATCAATTATGCATTTTGCGACTACTTCATAATCTGTCATGGCGATTCCACCACACAGATTGGCGCAATAGCAGAATCGGTTGGTGATAAAGTAAAAGAAAAACTTAATGTTAAATATGGACACATAGAAGGAATTCAAAATGCCCAATGGGTATTAATGGACTATAGCATTGTTATCGTTCATATCTTTCAAAAAGAATGCCGTGATTATTATAAATTAGAAGATTTGTGGGGAGATGCCCAAGTAAGTAAAATTGAAGATGAGTAAAAAAGAAATAACTAATGGCAGAAAAAAATCAAAAAAAACCAATAGAGAATAATCCAAAACAAGATAATAACCAACAGAATCCGAACAAGAAACCAAAATTCAATATAGTTTGGATTTACCTGCTTATTATCGTTGCTTTTGTTTCAATATGGCTTTTTAATTCGGAACAAGGAGCGATTAAAACCAATTGGAAAGAGTTCAAGACACAGATGTTAATGCAACATGATGTTGATCGTATTGTTATTGTTAATGGACAAAGGGTTGAAATTTATATAAAACCAGGAAAACTCGATCAACCTAAATATCAACAGGTAATAAACCGCGGATTTGGTAATATTGGACGTACAGGGCCACACTATTACTTTGAAATATCGTCGGTTGAAGTATTTGTAAACCAGCTTATGGAGGCACAGAAGAAGTTTTCAGAAGATGAGCGTATTTATCCTGAAAGTACTACCAGGAAAGACTTCGGTGAAATGTTCGGATGGTTGCTTCCTATCTTGATTTTTGTATTAATATGGTTTTTGATTTTTAGAAGGATGAGTGGGGCTGCTGGAGGTGGCGGAGGGCCTACAAATATTTTTAATGTTGGAAAATCAAAAGCCAAAATATTTGACAGGGACACGAATGTAAAAGTGAACTTTAATGATGTTGCCGGCCTTGAAGAAGCAAAGATGGAGATCAAAGAAATTGTTGATTTTCTAAAAAATCCTCAAAAGTATACCAACTTAGGGGGTAAAATACCAAAAGGAGCTTTATTGATTGGCCCTCCCGGAACAGGTAAAACACTTCTTGCCAAAGCAGTAGCAGGCGAGGCACACGTGCCGTTCTTTTCTATGTCGGGATCAGATTTTGTTGAGATGTTTGTTGGGGTAGGTGCTTCCAGGGTAAGAGATTTGTTCAAGCAGGCCAAGGAAAAAGCGCCTTGTATTGTCTTTATCGATGAGATTGATGCTATTGGCCGTGCCAGGGGGAAAAACCCAAATTTTGGAGCAAACGATGAAAGGGAAAATACACTTAACCAATTGCTTACCGAAATGGATGGTTTTGCATCAAATGCCGGGGTTATTATTTTGGCAGCCACAAATAGGGCCGATATACTCGACAGGGCCCTTTTACGTGCCGGCCGTTTTGATCGTCAGATACATGTTGAATTGCCTGACCTGAATGAACGAAGGGAAATATTCAAGGTACATGTGAAACCCATCAAGTATGAAAAATCACTTGATCTTGACTTTCTGGCTCCCAGGAACTCTTTTAAAGTCACCATGAATATGACCATAAGCCAACCACTTTCTATATGCTTCCCCTGATTTAAAATTTTTTGTACCCATCTTGTTTACCTCTTTTTC
>CAZWGG010000043.1:0-9437 GCA_964633305.1 uncultured Bacteroidales bacterium | reverse complement strand
ATTTTCCGGTGCTGACATTGCTAATGCCTGTAATGAAGCAGCATTAATAGCCGCCAGAAAGAATAAAAAAAATGTACAACGGCAGGATTTTCTTGATGCTATCGACCGCATCATTGGAGGACTTGAAAAGAAGAACAAAATCATAACACCTGAAGAAAAACGAACTATAGCTTTTCACGAAGCAGGTCATGCAACTGTAAGCTGGCTTTTAAAATATGCCAATCCTCTTGTTAAAGTCACAATTATACCAAGAGGAAAAGCATTAGGTGCCGCATGGTACCTGCCCGAAGAAAGACAAATTACAAACAAAGAACAGCTTCTTGATGAAATGTGTTCTGCTTTAGGAGGAAGGGCATCAGAAGAAATCAACTTTGGAAAAGTTTCAACAGGTGCCTTAAACGACCTTGAAAGAGTCACAAAACAGGCATACGCAATGGTTTCATATTTCGGATTAAGTGATGAAGTTGGTAATATAAGCTATTATGACTCTACAGGTCAAAATGAATACTCATTTAACAGACCTTACAGTGAAAAAACTGCTGAACTCATCGATAAAGAGGTTAAAAAAACTGTTGAGGAGCAATACGAAAGGGCTAAAGATGTGTTAAAGAAGAACAAAGAAGGATTAATAAAGATTGGTGAAATGCTCCTTGAGAAAGAAGTACTTTTTAGTGATGACCTTGAAAAAATTTTCGGAAAACGTGAATCCAAACCAGCTTCTTTAAGTGAATCAGATAGTCAGAAACCTGAGGATAAACTTAAAACACAGAAAACCAGGAAAAGATCAGCCAAAAAAAATACAAAAAAATCAGAGGAAATTAAAAAATCGGCATAAATAAAAACATAGTTACCAATAAATAAAAAAGTAAGAATTGAATACGCTTCTCGCCAGATCAATCACAGGACTATTATACTTACTGGTATTTATTGCTGCCCTGTTGTTTGGCGAATACACCTTTGCTGCTTTATTTATTATCATTAACATATTAGCTCTCAGGGAATTTTATAGAATTGTAGAACACACAGGACATAAACCTTTACAAGTTGTAGGAATAATATCAGGCACGGTACTTTATATTTTAGGGTTTATAATTTGCTCTTTTCAAAAATCCATTGAATTATTTGCTGGCATAATTCCTTTCTTCTTATTGATTTTTATTACTGAACTTTACAGGAAAAATTCTAATCCTGTAGTCAATATCTCATACACTATAACCGGAATTATATATGTTTCTGTCCCTTTGGTGTTTTTTAACTATTTTGCATTTTTATCCCATCAATATTATTCTTACAAATTAATTCTTGGATTTTTTATTTTGCTTTGGACCAATGATACAACAGCTTATTTAACAGGTATTTCATTAGGAAAACACAAACTTTTTAAAAAAATATCACCTAAAAAATCCTGGGAAGGCTTTATAGGGGGAACACTTTTTACCTTGTTGGTAGCTTTTTTTCTTTCAAAATTTCTGATCATATTGGAAAATACTGATTGGTTAATAATTGGTGTTATCATATCCGTTGCAGGAGTCTATGGTGACTTGGTAGAATCATTAATGAAACGCTCAATTGGACTTAAAGACTCTGGAAAAATTCTGCCCGGCCACGGGGGAATGCTTGACAGAATTGATTCTGTTTTATTGAGCAGTCCATTAGTATTTATGTATTTAGTAGTATTTAAATAATAATTTAACCATGAAGATTCACTCACAAGGTTATATGATTATTCTTTTTTCAGGTATCGTGGCAATAATGCTGTTGGCATTGATTTTTGGATTTGTCAGGACCCCTGTTATTAAATATGCTTTAACAATCATACTAACAATTTTTTATTTTCTGATAGTTTGGTTTTTCAGGGTTCCAAAAAGAGAATTCGTTAAAAATGAAAAATTTATATATGCCCCGGCCGATGGAAAAATTGTTGTGATAAAAAAAACATTAGAAAGCGAATATTTTAAAGATAACCGTGTACAGGTTTCCATTTTCATGTCACCCTTCAATGTCCATGCAAATTATTATCCGATGAGCGGATTTGTTAAATATGTAAAATATCATCCCGGCAAATACCTGGTTGCATGGCACCCTAAATCATCTCTTAAAAATGAACGTTCTACCGTTGTTATAGAAAACGAACAGAAAACACAGGTTCTTGTGAGACAAATTGCAGGTGTTTTGGCACGTCGTATTATTTGTAATGCACAGGTAAAGGAATATGTTAAACAAGGAGAAGAATTGGGATTTATTAAATTTGGTTCTAGGGTAGATATATTTCTGCCAGTAGATGCAAAAGTATTGGTAAACCTTAACCAAACATCACGTGCCATGAAAACTGTTATTGCGGAATTAAAATAATAGAAATCACCCTGCCCAGCTTTCCCTATCCAGGCTTCTATACTGAATTGCTTCTGCCAGGTGAAAAGGCTGAATAAATTCACTGCCTTCAATATCTGCTATAGTGCGTGATACTTTTAAAATTCGATCATAAGCGCGGGCAGAAAGTCCCAGTTTGTCCATGGCATTTTTTAATAGTGAACTAGCTTCACTATTCAATATACAATATTTCTTTAAAAGCGTTGGTGTCATTTGGGCATTGTTATGTAGCCCATTATGGTTCTTGTACCTTTCTTCCTGTACTTTTCGGGCCTGAATTACCCTGTACCTCAACGTTTCACTATTCTCAGCGGTACGCTGTTCTGCAAGTTTATCAAAAGGAACCGGCACAACTTCAACATGGATATCTATCCTGTCAAGTAAAGGCCCCGATATCTTATTCAAATACTTTTGCACGACACCCGAACTGCAAACACATTCTTTTTCAGGATGATTGTAATACCCACAGGGGCATGGGTTCATTGATGCAACCAACATAAAGCTTGCCGGGTATTCTATGGAAAATTTTGAACGTGAAATAGTAATCTTACGGTCTTCAAGAGGTTGACGCATTACCTCAAGCACAGTTCTTTTAAACTCTGGAAGTTCATCAAGAAATAATACGCCATTATGGGCAAGTGAAATTTCTCCGGGTTGAGGAAAGGATCCTCCCCCAACAAGAGCAACATCAGATATGGTATGATGTGGTGACCGGTATGGTCTTGTTGTCATCAATGAAGTTTCTTTATCAATTTTGCCGGCAACAGAATGAATTTTTGTAGTTTCCAATGCTTCATAAAGCGACAATGGAGGAAGTATAGTACTTATCCTTTTGGCAAGCATGGTTTTTCCAGCACCCGGAGGGCCTATCATTATAATGTTATGTCCGCCGGCAGCGGCAATTTCTAGTGCACGTTTTACATTTTCCTGTCCTTTTACATCAGAAAAGTCAACGTCATAATCATTGATGTTATAGAAAAACTCATTTCGGGTATCAACAATTGTTGGTTCAAGTGCTACTTCTCCATTAAAAAACCCGATTACTTCTTTAATATTTTCAACTCCGAATACTTCAAGATCGCTAACTACTGCAGCTTCACGAGCATTTTGTTTTGGAACAATACATCCTCTGAAACCCTTTTTTCGGGCTTCTATTGCTATTGGAAGAATACCCTTAACAGGTTGCACACTCCCATCCAAAGATAACTCTCCCATTATTACGTAAAACTCCAAATTTTCAGGATTTATTTCCTCTCCGGCGGCTAAAATGCCTATTGCCAAGGGCAAATCATAGGCTGATCCTTCTTTCCTAATATCAGCAGGGGCCATATTAATAATAAGCTTCTTGCCCGGCATTTTATACCCGTTATTTCTTAAAGCAGCCTCTATTCGCTGCTGGCTTTCTTTCACCGCATTGTCAGGTAGTCCTACAAGAAAAAACTTAAACCCTTGAGAGGCACTGACTTCAATTGTAATTATTATTGCGTTAATCCCATAAACGGCGCTGCCAAAAGTTTTAACTAGCATTGCGATTTAAATTTTATGAATGAGAATTACCAAAAAAACAAATTCCTTTCCAATATAAAAAAAATATGCAAAAAAAAATATTTTCTGCTCGTTTCTTGGTTACAAATTATAATTGATCAGCCCCACTAATCTATCATGAATCCATCTGGCTTCACACCATAACATCCATTCAGGTGAGATATTTCACTTTTTTGCTGTTTCTTTAACAATTTGATAGTATGTACTGTCTTTAACTATTTCTTCTTCAATTCTCTTTATAGTTTGCTCCCAATGATAGGAAATTTTAAATTAAAGAGAAATTATACGCATGCGACATTGCAGGCTCAATGGATATATAAAAAAATAAATTTGTGCCAAAAGTGATTACGAATAAAGTAAATGCCATAGTAACTTCAGAGAAATTTAACTGTTTTAGAAGCTTTCGAAGAATAATAAGGCTTATAAAAAAATAGAATAAACATCCAACTATCATAGCTGTTTTGTATGGAGTAGAAAAACCATGGGATTCATATCCAAAAGTTTTTGCATAAATATGCCCAAGAAAGAAAAATGGAGCATTTAGCATAGATAACCCCATACTCATTTTGAATATTATATTACCATTCTCTAAATGTCTTACTCCTTCATAAGCCAAATAATCCCAATATCTAAAATTAGATTTCGCAGAATAATCTTTCAGATTGTTCAAAAAAGAAAGGGTAATATCTTTCTCAATAAATGTAGCTGGTAAATAACGTTGTAAATAATTTCATTATAATTAATCCTGAAAGTGTTTTAAGCAGTAAATAAGTCTCCTTCTACCATTTGTCAAAGAAGATTAGTCTATATTCAGAAGAATAGTTATTAACGAGATAAAAATCACTTGTAAAAATAGTTTTTTGAAAAACAATCTCAAAACATCGGTTTTAATTATTTTTGTCCTTCCCTGTTATTTCATTTATATTTATTTTAATTCGTTGATTATTGTAAAACAGAAACTTTTTTTCTTCTTCAAGTCGATAAACATCAGTGCCAACTTCTTGAATTAAAAGATCATCTGCATGAAGTAAGGCTTTTGAATTTTCTTTCCCCTTGGATACTATATAAACTTTATTTTTAGTATTTTTTATTTTGAAAACTCCTTCAATTAAAGACCAATCGCCATTTATTGTTTCAGAATACTCCGGGAATATTGTTGTTGAATACCATATATTATTTAGTTCATCATACTCTTCAATAAGAAATCTAAACCACAAATTCAGGGCATCTGGCTCACCGTTATACATCCATATACTTACCTGATATTCTTTTTCTTCAGAAAATGTATTGGGCTCAAATTCAGCAAATATGTTTTTTCCTTTTTTAATAGATCCGAATGCTCCTTCCCCACAAAATGATGTTCCTGACGTTAGTTTCTCAAAACCATTATAAAATAGAAAAGAATTGGAATCAGAAACATAAAAAGGACCTCGCTTGGATAAAATTGATTTTTGTTGCTGAAATTTTTTATATATAGTCATACCTCCACTTTTAAATAAGTTGTTAAGGTCAAGACTAAAAATCTCAATTTTATTACCTGAATATATAAGTTTCCCTTTATGTAAAATATCGTTTTCGTATTTGGTTAAAGAAGAATTTACTTTGATAAGTAATATAGGTTTATCATTTGGAAAATCATTAACTATTTCTTTTTCATAATAATCAGGAGAAACTAACTGAACTATTTTTTTGCTTTCGCTAATAGATGTACGTGCCAAACTAGAACAAATTATAGGGATACCGGTATGATAGGATATCACAATTGATGCCCTAACAGCGTCTTCATTCCTGGGCCTGGAAAAACTTTCCGAACCAAGATAATAAAAAGGCAATACAAATATTGCCTGGTATTTTCCAGGTTTAATATGGGTTAGGACATTTTTATACTCGACAGGTAACAAATCTGCCTTAAATAAATTCAGTGATTTGGATATTGATTTTGAAATTCCTATATGAAAAGGTATTGCTTCCATACAATTTAATATGGTATATGCAAAAATCACCAAAATGGCATATAAAAGACTTTTTTTATTTTTCAGCCTGAAAAATACATGGTGGAAAACAAAAGCAGAAAATACCGTTGCAACAAAAAAGAAAGGCCATGTAAATCTTCCTGTTGCCCTGAATTGCTTTAATACTGGGAAATATTCTAACAACCAAGGTATTTGTTTAAATGGAAATCCCATTGCAAATAGTAATACAATAAAGGCAGAAATTAATGATATATTTAAATTTTTGTTTCTGAAACAAAAATTTAAGCCAGTATGTTTTTCCCTGTTAACTAGTTTTATTATTAGTAATATAAGAATACCCAGAAAAAGTGCCGTAGTAGCCAACCCAACATAACTCCAGGCTTCCCATTCCAATTTTATAATGTTACCTGTTAGTTTGTCCAAAATAGGTTTGAACGGCCCATGGTGGGGAAGAAATACATCATCAAATTCTGCGTTATAAAGGAAAAACCCTGAAGGATTAGTGGTTCGGTCAATATGCCCATCTGTAAGTAAAGAGAACAGAAAGAATACAATAACAGGTAACAACGTTGTTCCTATAAGTAGGATATACTTTATAGTCTGTTGAACACTATTTTTATCTGTAATTATTTTTATTATAATAATTGTTATAAGAAAAAAAACTATGATAACTCCTAAATAAGCATGGATAAAAAACCAAAAAAGGGTATTAATAAATAAGATAATAGTAAAACTGTTTTTTCTCTTAAAGCTTTTGAGCAGTAATAACCATGATAAGGGTATTGCAATACTATAAGATAAAGATAAATGACCGCCCAGCCTGGATATTTGTGGTGCCAAGAGTGTAATACTAATACTGAATAAAACACTTAACCACTTGTTCAACCTAAATTCTAAGAGAAGGAAATAGCAAATAATAAAGGTCAAAAAAATAGAAAAAATCATTGTGAAGTTTAGAATTCCTATAATATGAGTTTTTATAAACTGTAATTTAGAACTAATTAGTTTTAAAGTGTTTGCCAATACCGGATGACAATCTGTGTAAAGAAAGTGTTCCCCATATGGGTAATTCATTCCCTCAAAATTTACATATGTTTTGTCATGAATAATATGATATGCATAAGTAAAGTAATTTTTTATAGCATCTCCACTATTGCTAAAAAGAATAGTATTTGCGTGGGTAATAGCTTTTCCGTAAAATATAAGAATAAATACTCCTCCCATAGCCAATAGCAAAAAAAGTGGAATGTGTTTTTTCATTTTATACTGTGACTTTTATCGAATAAATTAATCAAAGTTACACTTAATTCTGTGATGAACCATTTCCCCTAAATATCATTATAAATGAATTTTGATGTATTGACTATGCGCACGCCAGCAGGATAAAATTCATGTTTTTGATCCTGGGACTACTATCATCATGAATTTTTACATGAAAAACTACAAGAGACAATTCCAACATTCAAAAAAGTACCACACTCTTATTGATATCATTTTATAAATCTAGTTTTACTAACCTGTAATTTAGCTCGTGTGGTATGTCGGACTTGTCTGTCGAAGCTCTATATGATAGAATCCGGGTAAATACAGGTTTGATGAGCTCGCCGAAGTTTTACTAGCATAAAACTTCGGCGAGCGGAGTCGGAGAAGCGGGATTCGAACCCGCGACCTCTACGTCCCGAACGTAGCGCGCTACCGGGCTGCGCTATTCTCCGGAAAATTTGGAGTATTTATAAAAATGAACCGGTGTTCGCCTACGTTTTTCTAACGTAAAACTTCGGCGAACAAAGTGCACAAAAATAATCATTCTTCAGGTATAGTAAAATCTTCTTTTATCAATTGTTCTTTTTCTATAGGAACAACCCCAACTTTTTCACACACCAATCCTCCAGCCAGGTTTGAGAGGACTGCTATTTGTTTAGCAGACATACCTGAAGCTAAACATAATGCAGCCATACTTATTACTGTGTCCCCTGCACCTGACACATCTGTAATATCGTGAACCTCTCCCGGAATATGGTCATAACTGATATTATCACTAATTAAAATACCATGTTCAGAAAGAGTAACCATCACCATACTAAAAGAAGCCTTTGCATGCAGAAGCTTTGCAGCATGGTATATCGAGTCTAAATCTTTCTTTTCAACCTGTATGTTAAGTCCTTCGACCAATTCCTTAAAATTTGGTTTAAAAAGAGTTACATTCCTGTATAGATTAAAATTTCTTTTTTTCGGGTCAACCAATGTTGGTATTTTACTAATATTTGCGAGGTTAGTAACTTTTTCAATTAAATTGGGAGTAATCACTCCTTTATCATAATCCTGGAAAATAATGGCATGTATAGGTTGAGTCTTTAAAATAGAACTTATTTTTTGAAATAGTTGATCTTCAATCTTTTCGTTAAGATAATCTTCTGTTTCGTGATCAATTCGAAGTAACTGCTGACTACCACTGATTATCCTGGTTTTTACAGTTGTAACTCTTTTTTCCGATTGAAGGATTCCTTGTGAAGGCATAGCCTGCTTTTTCATCAAATCCAAAAAAACATAGCTATTACTATCATTTCCAATGACAGAGCACAAAACAGGCTCTGCTCCAAGCGATTTAATATTCTGTGCTACATTTGCTGCACCCCCCATCCGAAATTCCTTTTTTGTTTGTGTAATAATTGGAACAGGAGCCTCGGGAGAAATCCGAGATACTTTCCCCCATAAATAGGAATCAACCATTACATCACCTATAATTAGCACTTTTAATTTTGAAAAGCCCTCAAGTAGTTGTTTTATTGATAATTGTGACACGTTGGTGTAATTTATTAGAAAACAAAAATAGTGTTTTTATTTTGTGAGACAAAAATCTGTAAAACAATAGAATCCTAATTGCCTGTTAAAATTTCACGTAAAAACTTAGTGAATGAGCTTTTTTATATCTTAGATTTTTACACCAGCTTATTTTTCTTCACAAACTCTTCCAGTACATCTTCCAGGTTTGGTCTACCAATCTCCTGTAATTCGTAAGTTACTTTTACTGTGGGTTTATTGATTTTAATAATTCTGTTCAGATCAATCGGCGTGCCAATAACTACTACATCACAAGGTGTGGTGTTAATTGTTTTTTCCAGGTCTTTTATTTGTTGGTCCCCATATCCCATAGCAGGAAGTAACGTGCCGATCTCAGGATATTTTTTAAAAGTATCAATTAATCTTCCAACCGCATATTCACGGGGATCAACCAGTTCTGAAGCCCCCCACTTCAAAGCAGCAACTGTTCCGGCGCCGATTTTCATTTCTCCGTGTGTAAGAGTAGGCCCGTCTTCAATTACCAAACAACGTTTTCCTCGGATCAATTCCGGGTTATCTACGTTAATTGGAGAAGCACCGTCTATAATAAGGGCATTTGGATTTATCCGGTGTATATTATCGCGAACAAGTTGTATCTTTTCAGGTTTTGCGGTGTCAATTTTATTGATGATCACTACTTCAGCTAACCTGAGAGTGATTTCTCCAGGGTAGTATGCCAATTCATGACCTGCCCTGTGAGGATCGGTA
>CAZWGG010000042.1:0-15598 GCA_964633305.1 uncultured Bacteroidales bacterium | reverse complement strand
GGATTTTGCAGTAAAAACTGTACCATATTATGAATATCTTATAAAGATGTTAAATGAAAGGAACGGAGAATGGATTTGGAATAATTATTTCAGGGTAACTATACCATGGTTAAAAGCTCATGGTAATTTGGAGCCAAATAAAACAAGAATGTTAAGAATTGATATTCCTATATATATTTTTCAAGGTCAAGATGACGGGAATGTCCCTGTAGAAGGTGTTTATGCCATTCAGAATGAGTTTTTAAAAGCACACAAAACGAACTTGAAATGTTTTTTCTTTCCAGGACATAACCATGATTTAAACTACATGGATTTTCCAATTAAAAATGAAATTTCTCCAGGATTAAATTCAATTTTTAAGACATCTGAATTACTATTAAAATAATTTGAACCATTAATCTTCATTCAATATTTAATTACTCATATTATAATCTTTTAACAACTCAAACTTTGATAAATATTTATTAAACTTTTTTGTATATTCTTTGTATTGCTTATCATCAAAGTAAATTTTGCCTTTATTCACTTTTCCCTCTCTCAAGAAATTTTTGGTATTAAATTTATGTACCTCCATACCAAATTTATCTTCATGTTTTTTCATAAAATCAAATGAGCTTCTTTCAAGGATTCTTGGCAATTCTGCCTCTTCTATTTTAATATTACAGAAATCTGCAACTCTATATATTTCTTTCCTTAAATCTTTTTTAATATCCTCATACCTAACATACAATATCTTATGTTTTTTCCTATTAATCATCCATTTCCTTACATAGGTAAACCAGCTATTAATAAAGAAATATTTATATGATTCGGCAAATGTTAGTTCAGGGTTTCCAAAATCGTGAAGTTGATGAAATTGTGAAGACGCCACATCCAAACCGTTCCGGGTCATACAAATAAACTTACCATTGAATTTCCCGGGAAAGAATTTGTAATCTAAATGTGTTTTAAATATTCGCATGGGGCTCTCCATTTCAAACTTTTTGCGAGGATTAATATAAATTTCAATCCAGGGGATTACTTCATAAATATGTTTAAAATTCATCTCTCCCTTAGTAGTTAATTGATAAAGAATCATTTGCATCCACGTAGTTCCGGATCTCATATATGTTGATATATATATATCATTTTTGTTTTCACTATCAAGCTTTAAAAAGAATTTGAATACTTCAGCTTTTTCATGAATACTTTTAAATAAATTAAAAAACACAAAAGATATTTTAAAAATAAGCGTATAATAAAGCAACTTGATTTTTTTTAATAATAACTCAATTTTATCCATTTTAACAGGGTTTTAATAAGTTTTATATTATGAAACATATTGTTTTATTTAACTTGATTAAGGATTAATTGATATTTTTTATTCCTAACACTAAACAACGATAGACCCTTGGTTTAGGTAGTTTCTAAATGCAATTCAAATCTAAAACATAATTTTATATTTCAACACTTTCCCCGGTATTTTTTTCACTTGGATTTACAGTTGTAGTTATGCTGCGTTAAACCACGCAGAGGATGGCCAGGTTTTCGTGCATTTTAATCGTTATATAATCTTACTTGTTTTATATAAAGTTCTCTATCCGTATTATCCAATTTAAATTCAATATCTAATCCAAACTCAAGATATGATTTTGATGTAAAAGTAAGGTTAATAAAGTATTTCTTAATTACCTCATGTTGATTTGCCAGATTTTGAATCTCCTCATCCGTCATTACCAACTTATTTTCATTGATATTTGATTGAGTAATTATATCAATTGTATTTTTATTGTTATAAATATTGTCCCTATTATTTGGATAACAAATAAATTGGTCACTAATTATTCCTTTTTTTGGTTTCACCACGCTTTGATTACCAATTTGAACATTAATAACAAAACCATAACTATCAGGGCGATAGAGATTTTTAGTTATAGCTACTCCATTAACTTCTTCATTCGGAAAAGAACGATGAACGAGTATCCCCATATAAACATCCTTATGGTTTATGTTATAATATTCCCTTATTAATTCCTGATTAATGCCTACAAAGACTTCAGGCGAAAGTTTTTGTCGGCCTTGTGTAAATGCACTTGCAGTTATTCCATCAACGACTTTGTTTAACTTTCCTTTTATATAGTCATAAAATGCATGTAATTCTATTGCCAATGTCCGTTTAGGGATATTGATAAGACTTAGTAAAAGTAATTCGAATGGTAATTTTCGCTTCCTTGAAAATCCTTTTTCACTTGTTTTATACTTTTCCTTAGTTAAGGGATTAAAAATAAAGGATTCTATTACACAAAACAAGTAACTGTTTTTTTCATTTTTTCATGAAATTTCGATCAAAATTCAAAACCAATCTTTTATTTATGACCTGAGTTATTAACAAATATAGGCTTTTGATCTTAACTTAATAACATTGAACGCACACTATACGGAATTTATTTTTTGGACAACCGGTTAAATGTTGTAAGCTGTTGCCTTATTCTTCAATGCTTAATTTTTCCTTTAACAACTCATTTTCATTTTTAAGTTTCTCAACTTCTTTATTTATATCAATTACATAAAGTGTTAATTCTTCAATCTTTTGTAAAAGTTTTGTGTTCATTTCTCCTAAATTAGTTCCTTCCGTTTTCATTTCTACTGCTGGTTCTATATCTGGGAGATGCTTATTTTCTTTTACAAATGTTTCTACTTCGTCTAAAGGTTTTAATTTGTAGTCAGGCTCAAAGACAAAATCAGCCCCATCTAAATTTACTTTTACCTCATTTGCTCTAATCGAACCTGCTACATCCAGTTTATAACTGGAATTTTGTTGTGATGTTTTTCCTATTAAAACATTTCCATTTCTTGTTATTCTCATGCTTTCATATATCGGCCCGGAGCCATCAGTGCCTTTTGTAAAAAATGCAATCCCAACATAATCTTTATCATCATGTTCTCTGGTTGCAACTATTGAAGCTCTTCTCCTTCCGCCACTTTGCCATGTTATACTACCGAAATAATTTCCATTTCCTGGGTCTGGAGCACTTAATAATATATGGTCTTGAGCAACTGCAGTCATATCAGTATTAAAAGTAGCTGAATTATATATTTCTAATTTTCCTTTTGGAGAAGAAATTCCAAATCCGATATTTCCATTCTTATAAATCCTCAGCGCTTCAAAATTATCATCAGCATTTGTACTTGACGATTTAACTCTAAAAGCTAATGATTGAACATCATCGTCAGCACTTTCTTGAATTGCTTGTATTTCTGGGCCATTATTTTTTCCAATCATTATTGAAGCTAAAACATTCCCTTGGCCCGCTTCTTCGCCATAAACATGTAATTTAGCATCAGGGCTAGCATAACCAATTCCAATAAATCCTTGATTTGTGATTCTCAATTTTTCTTGATTTCCCATTTGAAATACAATCGGATATGCTCCTGAATTATTATAACTCGAATTTAGAGAAATAATGCCATTTGAATCATCAGTTGTAATCCATAAACCTCTTAAACCTGTTGCCTGGCTCCTTAATTGAATTTGAGGATTTAATGGTGATGTTATATGTAAATCTGAAAAAGGACTGGTTGTCCCTATTCCTGTATTTCCTGAAGGTGGAAATATATTTTGTCCAGAAATAAATACACTTATGAGTCCAAAGGTGTAAATTAATAATACTTTTTTCATTTTTTCTTGTTCATTTTAGTTTAACAATATTCTTATTTTATATGCAATGCCCCTCTAAGCAATTGCTTACAACTTCATAGTATTCTATCAATCGTCACCCAAAAATAATTCAAAGGGCCGTTTTAACAAAACAGCACTCAAGTTGCAATAAACCACAGACAAAATGATTGATAGAATACTATAATGTTAGGCCACGTTGATATTAATATCTTGTCCGTATTTGACAATTTCATTTACTATTGGATTTGTAATATCAAAATCTTTCTCCCTAAACGGATGCGGCTCTATACGACTATCGATTTTTCTTCGTAATCTCATTAAGTCCAATTGTATATCAATCAAATTGCTATAATCCCGTAAAATTACAGCAATATCAATATCACTATCCTCATTGAAGTTGTCTTTTGCATATGAACCGAATAGAATAATTCTTACATAATCATATTTTGATCTAACCTCATTAGCATATTTAACAGCTAATTTTAAAGCATCTTTTTTATCCATGTCCGAATAGTGTTAATTATATCAATCCATTTTTTTGTATAATCAGGCGTACATAACTTGTAGAACTCCTTTTTATAGTCATCGTACCTGGCATTTAAATTAAATGCGGTGATCTCATCAAGCCAATCTGATTGCTCATCTGTTTTACAATTCTCTCAATATCAATATTTGAATTATTGTCAGTCATCAATTATTTAACAT
Source organism: uncultured Bacteroidales bacterium (assembly GCA_964633305.1). Taxonomy (GTDB): domain Bacteria; phylum Bacteroidota; class Bacteroidia; order Bacteroidales; family UBA10428; genus CAZWGG01. The sequence goes on along the minus strand of CAZWGG010000042.1, from coordinate 11,235 downwards.
TAATATTCAAATATAACAATTTTTAAATCATTAAATTGTTGTCATCGAGGTTGTCCTGTAATGTGGCCTAAATTATTGTATAAGCGTACCAAGTACCTTTATCCACCCAAATCAGGCAGATAAAGGTATATTATTTAAACAAAGATGTCAATAAGGGTGTGGTACTTTTTTGAATGCCGGAATATCTTAAAATCTAAAATTCCCCCTTCCTTGCAGAAGCATAGTGCATGGGAGTATAAGCTGAATTGAAGGATATTCATTTTACTATAAAGGATTGCAAATCTTTTTTGTTAGTAAGTCGGGATTGCAAATCCCGACAAGCGGGGGAGAGATGCCAATAGGGGTGTGGTGCTTTTTTTAATGCTGTAAAATGATTAACCTAGTTTGATTCTCATATTTCTGTGCCGTTCTGTTTGTTATTTTTATTCTTTTATATAATCAACTTCCCGGTAATATCTTTCTGCTCCGGGGTGTAGGGGTACTCCAAAATTTTGCCAAACCGTTTTAGGATCGTACGTATATACCCTGATGAACCATTTCAATGCTTCATGATTCTCATCGATAGCTTTGGCAAGGTCATACGCTGCCTGATCAGGTGCATCATCACGTATAAATATAGCATCTCCGGATCTGCCAAGAGTTTTTATTCTGCGGTTAATGCCTTTAAGAAAACTGTTTTGAACCTCAATTATTTCTGCATCAACATTTTGTTCAAGAATAATTTTTAACAAACCTTCGGGTAATTCTAAAAAGTACAGATCAAACCTTTGACTCAAGGTAGTCCACCTGGAAGATTCAGGATTCATTGCAGAGCTCGCCAGAAAACCAGAAATAATATCAAAGTCGCCTTTTAAAGCTTTTTCCATTGAAACGGCTGTTTTTCCTCCCCATGATATAATATCCTCAGGAGTAATTCCATAATATTTCAGGATGGCCGTCATATTGTTATCAATACCCATTATTCTAACAGGCATCTTCTTGTTTTTAATTTGGGAAAAATCTCTTATTCCTGTTTCTTTTCTGACAGCGACCAGAAAATAGAACGGATCTTCGATCTTTGCAATGAGGCGGAGGTTGGTGTATGGCCCTTTGCCAGCCAGTTTCCCATGGTAAGCTGTGCTTAGTATGGCACTGGAAGTTACCCCGAAATCTACACGTGCATCCAATCGTATATTAACACCATCTGCCAGGTTTATTTCATCGAGTGGGGGCGGATATTCATTCCCGGAAACCAGCCCGGGTCCATAATGCCTGTTACAGTTACGGCAGAGAATTACCGAATATCCAAGAGATTTCATAGATGTTTTCACATAATCACCCAGTTCGCCCCAGGGACATCCGCATTCGCAGGCGGATGCCATTACCGGTCTCTTAACATCCCAACCCGTTTTGCCAACGTCTATGGTTTCCTGCCCCTGTACCGGATAAGATTGCAATGTCATCATGATGAGGATTAACAACACATGCCGGTTGCGGTATGCCGGATTCTTATATACAGATGTTTTTTTCATTTTATGAATAATTATTTTGCCCATGCCTGACCTTCCGGCGATCGTCTCCATTCGAAATAAGCATCCAATACTTTGAGTGATTCTTCACTAGGCACGGGACCCGCATGAGGTGAAGCGTCTAAATACATCACTTTAGGATTGGAAGCACTAAATGCAGGCCATTCAGGAAGCCCCTCTCCATTAGGATCGCCATATTTTGCAAAATTGGTCCAATAGGTACCCATAATTTCAGAAAGTTCCATATCCGATTTGGTAATTTGTGAATTCAATGTATCAAGATCCATAAATACATAAGCAATATCCTGTCCGTGAGGTGAACCATATCCATATTGAGGTGAATCTTCAGGATAGTCGGGGTGCCGATCGAAATAGTAATAAAAAACTTTCGATTTTCCGGTTTGAGACTGCAGGCGCGCCCAACTCCATGTATGCCATCCAAATGCTGCATCGCGAGCTAAATCGCGTGCTGTTTTTGGCACAGAATTCTCACCTGAAGGGTAAGCTTTTACTAATGCATTGGCAAATTTTCCATACCGCTTTTCAACTCCCTTAATATATTCTGCAGGTGTTTTTTCTTCCAAAAAGCTGGCCCCTTCATCGGAGTTGTAACCTATTAAAACAGGTACATCTTCATATTTTCCGGCTTCATATAATTTATATTGATCATCAGGTATTACATAACCATCAACGATAGGCCATCCTGAACCTATCTCAAATCCCATAGGTAGTTTGTCTGCCTCTATTTTTCTAAGTCCGGCAATGGAAGACACGCCAGCTTTTTGTGCATAAGCTTCACCGTCAGCTTCAGCCTGCTTAAGGGTTTTCATGTTTTCACCCGGGAAAATTGTGGGACGCGTAGGCCCAAATGATCCGCCACTCTGTGAAATGGCACCTTGAAACAATCCTTTGGCCAGCGGTGAAGCACATAACATGCTTACAGAAATTCCTCCCGCAGATTCGCCAAAAATAGTTACTTTTTCGGGGTCGCCACCAAATGCTGCAATATTCTTTTGAATCCACTGCAAGCCGGCAATCTGGTCGAGTAACCCATAATTTCCTGAAACACCATTTTGGTTCTCGGCGCTTAATTCAGGATGGGCTAAAAATCCAAGTTGCCCTATGCGATAGGCAATACTAACGAGTATAACCCCTTTTCTGGCAAGTTTTTCACCGTTATACAATGCGGTCGACCCGAAACTAAATCCCCCGCCATAAATCCAAACAAGAACAGGTAAACGTTCTTCGGCGGATTTTGCCGGTGTCCAGACATTCAGATAAAGACAATCTTCACTTTTTCCCAATGGAGGATTTCCAACCTGAAAAGGCGAAGGGCCGAATTTGACGGCATCTTTAACGCCTTCCCACTTCTCAGGTGGTTGTGGAGCCTTCCAGCGTAATTCGCCTACCGGAGGAGCTGCAAATGGAATACCTTTAAAGACTCTTAATCCGTCTTCAATGGTACCTTGAATAATTCCCTGTTCTACTTTTACCCTTTCCGGCGAAAGGGTTGAACAAGCACTCATAACAAATGCTACCGCTATGATAATTAAATAATTTATTTTTTTCATGATCATTTTATTGAGTATTCTACTTTGATTATAATAAATAATTAAAGATCAGGGTTTTATATCAGGCGCTATTTAAAAACTCTGGATGCAAAATCATGTAATGATTTTCTCCAGACCTGCCATTCATGATCACCCGGAAATGAGTTAAATATCACTTCTAATCCGGCCGCTCTCATGTCAGCAACCGCTTTTTTTGTATACTCTATTCTTTGGTCCTGTTCACCACAAGCGATATAGAAAAGATTAAGTTTTTTATTGAAATCCTCTGTAACAGCAGACCGGTTTGATTGAGAAAAGCATATTCCATAGGTTACCAGAGATACTAATAATATGGTTACTAATCTAAAATTCATTAGAATATCTCTTTTATTATAAATTGAATATAGTAGTCATTATATCTCAAGTAATACAATTGCCTCGATTAATCCTTAAAAAGCAGGGGCGCAAGTTCATGCAGACTGCGACGCCAGGTCTGGAACTCATGAGCTGTATTTTCAGAGATATATGAAACAGCATTAAACCCTGCCTTTTTTAGCTCAACTACAGCATTTTTAACTCCATCGGGTCTTTCCCGACTGCCACAGCTAAGAAAGATAAGTTTAACCTGCGATTTGTCTTTAATATCCTCCGGTTTGTAAATACCGCCACTGAGAAGGGCATAGTGGGAGAATACTTCCGGTTTATTAAGTGTGATCATTTTTGTTTCCATACCTCCCATGGAGAGTCCGGCCATTGCACGATGAGACTGATCGGCTATTGTTCGGAAATTGGCATCGATGTATGGAATCAGCTCATCAACAAGTACCGTCTGGAATTGTTCTATTTTGAAATCCTTAAGTCTGCCGAACTTGATTTCATTGGTCATTCCGTAGGTCATCACAATAAGGAAAGGTTTGATTTTACCTTCAGCAATCAGATTGTCCATGATCAGGTTGGTATGACCCTGATTAGTCCAGGCGTTTTCATCCTCACCCCACCCGTGCTGAAGATATAATACCGGATATCTCCGTGACTGATCCTTGTCATAGTCCGGGGGAGTATAAACAAATGCCCGGCGAGAGGTATTTGTACTTGCTGAAGGGAAAAGGATTTGCTGTACACGACCATGGGGAACGTCTTTAAGTGCATAAAACTCCTGGTCGTGTGCGGGTATTTCAATTCCGCTTTCCCAACGTACAGAACCATAGAAGTTCAATGCACCGGGATCGTTAAATGTTCCGCTATCCACAGTAAGACGATAGTAATGGAAACCTTCATCTAATGGTCCTTTGGTAGTACCCACCCAAAAGCCATCCTCAGTTTTCGTGAGTTGAGTGCCTTTTCCCCCCAAACTAACATTAACGCTTTGGGCTTCCGGGGCTTTAATACGAAATCGCGCATAACGCTGTGAGTTTACCTGTGGGTACTCTTGTCCGGGCTGATTTAAGGACGAAGGTTTAAAGTCTTCGATAATTTTTTGCTGGTCTGTCTGGGCTAAACTCAATGAACCCGGTATAGTTATTAATGAAACTAAGATTATAAATTGCTTTTTCATCTGTTTATGATTTAATTTTTAATCATTAAATATAAGTGGGGCAAACTGATAAAAGCCTCGTCGCCAACTTTGCCATTCGTGTGCCGTTTGAGGAGATATATAAAAGTGTGTATTCATGCCGGCCTCTTTAATTGCTTCGGTATTCACTTTAGGATCGCCCCAGCGGCCTCTTCTGGGATTTTCCAGTTCGCGGCTGCCATAGCTGATGAAAACCAGTTTTACTTTTTCTTTAAATCCGGGCGCATTATTAATATCTTCCAGACTAATGCTGCCTCCGCTAAACATACCTACATACGAGAATAGATCGGGATGGGCCAGGGTAATGATCCGGGTTTGCATGCCTCCCATCGACAGTCCGGCCATAGCCCGGTGTTGTTGATCGGCAATAGTACGATAGTTTGCATCGATCATAGGAATAATGTCTTCTACCATGGTCTTTTTGAAACCATCGGCCCAACCTTTCGGAGGCCATGCTCTGGGACGTTCCTCTTTTTTGGTAGTGTCCCTGGATGGAGGAGGAGCCTGTTCTGGCCTCCGCCATGTTCCGTTATCCATTACGATGATAAAAGGTTTGGACTTTCCCTCTGCAATCAGGTTGTCCATGATAAGATTAACCTTACCCTGATTCGACCAACCGGTTTCATCTTCACCACCACCATGTTGAAGATATAGCACGGGATAGCTCATCCCGGGATACTTATCATATTCGGGCGGGGTGTACACGAAACAACGACGCATACTATTGTTGGTTTTGGAAAAATAGATATGTTCACGAACCTGACCATGGGGAACGTTCTTCAGGGCATAAAAATCCTGGTCTTTGGCAGGAACTTCAATACCACTGCCCCACCGGCTGGCACCGTAAAAATACAGGCTGTTCGGGTCAGGAACCGAAGCTCCGTCGATATTTAACTGGTAATAATGAAAACCCTCATCCTGTGGAGCAGATTCACCTGTCCAAACACCATTTTCATTTTTGGTTAAATCGTATTTCACGGCGCCAATATCCAACTGGACTTTTTTGGCTTCCGGTGCTTTGATTCGTACCCGAACTCTACCCTCCGAATTTACCTGAGGGTATTCTTTTCCGGGTTGGTTGGCTGTTGAAGGTTTAAAATCTTCAACGATTTTAGTCTGTGACTGAGCAGAACAGATCTCGCTGATCATCAATACAACAGTTAAAATGATTAGAATTTGATTTTTCATTGTATGTTCTCTTTTAGTTTTCAATTACTATTTATATCATGTTTTCACTAAAATATCTTTGTAAGATACTACTTTAATCCATTATTCTCAATACGAAAATAATCAAACGAAACATTAAAAGGTACATCTGGCTTGGTTGTATCAGAATCGAACCAGAATGTACTCTTCATATATTGGGTAATTATACCATCGCACACTATTAATCCTGCTTTTATATCTTTTAGCAGCATATCCGCAGTTCCCAATGTCCCGAATTTATCTCCATCCGAAGAATAAAAGGCCGTATACAAGCTCCCTTTTTTCTCCAGCTTGAGTATTAAGGGACTACTTTCGGTAACCGGCTTATCCAGGTTAATACTTGCTATTGATTTCGCAATGCCATTTTCTTCCACGATAAGATCTATAGTACCAGGCTCTCCTTCAGGTTTTGGTCTACGTCCAGGCATATTTGTTTTCGTAACTGCCCTAAACATCAGCTTCACAAATTTATCGTCGTTTTGGTAAGCCAGAATTCCTGCATTCTCAGGCTGAGACGGATTTCTTGAGCAGACCAGCTTAGTTTCAATTGTCCAATCGTTATTAGCACTCTGGAGCAAAATGTTCCTGGCATTATTCGTGGATTCTGATACATCTCCCGGCTCACTGGTTATTGTGAGCCAACCCGGTTTGTTTGAAAGACTGTAGTTTTTTTTATTTTCTCTTAACCATTCCCATTGCTGATTCAATGCAGTAGAATTGAAATCATCACTATATGAATTCACATCAAAGCTGAAATAATATGTATTTGTTTCAAGAGTGATGTTATCAATAAACTTTACAACTGTTGTGCCCGGAACACCTCTGGCCTGATCAATATCTACCGTAATACCATTACTGGAAGCTATTGCCTTTACTGTCGGGATTTTTGAGCTGCTATTTATCAGATAGCTGTATGCTTTTACATCGTTGCTAAAACCTTTAACGCTCTTCCCGTTAACGGTAACAGACTTAGGAGTAAGGTCGGGCATTACTTTGACCGGATAACTATCTGAAACGGTAGTGCCATCCACAGTAACATAAGCATATATTAAAGCAGTACCAACACCAATGGCAGTCACTTTCCCGTTTTTGTCAACATCGACCACCGATGGATTATTGCATTTATAGGCAATCTTAGCCTTGCTGATATCATAGAAGCTATCATCCGACATGGCAGCGGTAACACTTGTTTGAATAGTCTCACCCGGACGTAAAACTACCCTGTCGCTCTCAGCAACAACCGTTGTCAATACAGGATTATATCTGCCCGTCATTTTGGCTTCCACTTGTCCCCGGATGTCCCTTGAAGATGCACCAATTTCAAATATATACCTGCCTTTATCGAAGGTTATTCTGTTATTTTCGGCATTCCAGAACCATAGATCTTCACAGTTTATATCAATGGAGACCGTTTGCATCTGACCTGCCGGAATGGTAACCCGTTTAAACCCCTTCAACCTTTTAATTGGTCTCTCCAGTGATGCCGGACTGTCAGGAGTTTTAAGATATATCTGAACGATTTCGTCTCCATCAACAGCACCTGTATTCTTAACATCAACTGTGATTGTTACTTTGTCGTTTGGGGTAGTAGAAGTTTTGCTAATAGTGAAGTTACTATACTCAAAGGTTGTATATGACATGCCAAACCCAAATTCATACGAAACATCTTTATCATAATACCAATATGTCCTTCCGTTCTTGCTATTACTGCCCCTCAGTGTATAATCATTGAAATCAGGAAGATCGTTAACAGACTTATGCCAAGTTACATTCAGTTTGCCACCCGGATTCACGTCACCGAATAATATTTTTGCCATGGCTGTACCCTGTGCCTGTCCATTGTATCCTGTCCAGATAATACCGGTAACTTCAGGCAGGTTTTTGAATTCTTCCACCTCAACCATGCCCATGGTTTGCATAACCACAATAGTGTTTGGATTAACTGCAGAAACTGCTTTAATCAAATCGACCTGATTTCCCGGCAACGCCAGTGAAAACCTGTCAGATTCCTCTCTTCCGGTACTTTGATCGGTGCCTACAAAGATTAATGCAACATCGGCAGAAGCAGCCATTGCAAGCGTTTCTCTATCTGTTGCAGGAGCTTCCGGTTCACGAAAAACAAGATAGATGGTTTGTGGTCCGGATATGCCCAATGTATTAATTTTGGCAGGTATAGTCACAACATTTCTAAATGCTCCAAATCCTCCTGCGTATTCACTTTCAACTTCCCGTGAAGCAATAATATTACCCGTTTCGGAACCTACTCTTACCTCAATCGATCCTCCATTAACAAACACGTTCATGTTAATTTTTATAGAATCAACATCTGTTATATCAATATTATTATAGGCAGTCCAGTCGCCTTCTTTAATTCCACTAAAAGAGTTCCGTCCAAATCGAGGGGAGGTAATTAATCCTTTCGAAGCCTTGTCGTATTTTACGGCATCATATTTTTTAACCGTACCATCTTTATCTATCATTAAAAAATTAATCAGAGTATAGAAATCATTCTTTCTTTTGGTATCTCCCCCCGAGCTATAAACTATTTCTGTTTTTAGTCCCTTTTGTTTAATATAGTCCTGAATACCAGCCAGGGGAGTAATTTTAAGTGAAGGTTCAACCTCGCCAGAATAATCACCCAGTTCAATTTTATTTGCCTGTGGACCTAATACCGCTATTTTATTAATACTCTTAACCTTTAGAGGTAATGCTTTTTTACCTGTATTACCAACTTCAGCATTCTTTAACAGCACAGGCGTTTTTGTTGCTATTTCAATGGCCAGGTTGTTATGTGAAAGATCATTAATAATGGAAGGTTTTATACCTGCATAAGGTACAATTTCCTGAGGATCAAATTCTCCTAATTTCATTCTTGTGGTAAATATATTTACCAGGGCCTTGTCAATATCTCCCTGGGTCAGCAGTCCCTGTTCCATGGCCGCCAGGATATAATTCTGATAAACGCCTCCACAATCCATATCAACTCCTGATTTGATACCGAGCGCCGCTGCTTCTTCATTGCTTTTAACATAGTGGTGTCCTCTTACCATATCATCTATGGCACCGCAATCACCCGTTATATATCCGTCTAATCCATACGTTTTTCTGACAATGGTATCTACCAGGTATTTGCTCGCCGATACCGGAACTCCGTTTACAGCGCTGTATGCTGTCATGATTGAAGGAAGGTTATAATCCCTGATAAGTGTCCGGTATGGCAGCAGGTAATATTCCCTCATGTCCCTGTCGTCCATATCTGCACTACCGGTATGGCGGTTAAACTCGGTATTGTTAGCTATATAATGTTTTCCACAGGGGACAGTTTTAATATACTTCGGATCATCACCCATTAAGCCCTGAATAAAACCTTTACCAATTTGAGAAACCAGAAATGGGTCTTCTCCAAATGTTTCGGCTGTTCTTCCCCAGCGTGGATCTCTGGCAGGCTCAATAACCGGAGACCAGTAAGTAAGTGTAAAGATAAGCTCGTGGTTGAACCCACGGGCTTCATCAGAAATCACTTTCGTTTCACGCTTTATCAATTCAGTATCCCATGTAGCCCCAACAGCAACGCTATTTGGGAAAGAAGTTGCAGTCATTCCGCTGTTATTATTTCTGCCTATAACTCCGTGTAAGGCTTCTCCCCAGAAATCATAATGATTAATCCCTAACCGGGGAACAGGGAGCATGGTATTACCCAGTTGGCTTTGTTTTTCTTCTGGTGTCATCCTCGATACAAGATCTGCAGCCCTTTCCTTAAAAGAGTAAGAAGTATTTAGGTAAATCGGCTTTTTTGATAAAAGATTATTGGAATCATCCTGTTTGTATGCCAATAAAAATGTTACAATTATTATTCCGGCAAAAACAACCAATTTTTGTTTAAAAGGTTTCTTTTTCATTCTCAAATAAGATATTTTATATATTAATTTTGTATTTTGAATAATCTAGCATTTTACGGATTGTATCTTACCCCAAGTACCAGTTTATCGCCGGAATCGTCTATTTCGTAGAACCGTGGTTTACGAGGCCCGTCGCCCTCGGCATGATGAATAACAAGAAGTCGTTTCCCTTCAAATGAAGTAAACATCATTCCATGTCCTGTATTATTTCCTATCAATGGTTTTTCTTCCTGGATCCATGGACCGTCTATAGTACCTGATTCGGAATAAGCAACTCCTTGTAAATATCGTCCCTTTCCCCAGCTTGACCACAACATACCCAGTTTACCGGTACCTGTTCTGAAAAGTTCGGGACCATCGGTAACCCATCCCGGAATTTTCAGACCGAAAGTCATTTCGCCGTTTCCTACCATTTCGAGTGCCCATGGAGCTTCACTGGCACGGAATAGCATAACAGGGTCGCTGATGGTATTGCTTAAGTCGGGTGAGAGCTTCACGTATTCCATGGTACCATCAAAGGTCTGCATCCATTCATGTACGAAAACCATATAGGGTTGTCCGTTTTCCACATAGATAGTACCGTCGATAATATCCCAGCCATGAGGAAGATAATCGTAATTTGGATCCGGATTAGCTAATTTGAAAGGCCCGTATGGCTTTTCGGATTTCAATATCATAGTTTGATGCCGGAACACATTGTAACGGCGTGGGACAACATCAACGAGTTCTTTTCTGTCGCCAAAAGTTGCAGCATAATAATATTTCCCGTTAACATAATGAATTTCAGCAGCGGCAACAAATTTTATCCCTTCCATCCAGGTTCCGGTAACATCATAAGCTCCATAGGGGCCTGTCCATATTTTCAGATCTTTACTTTTGTATATACTTCCCCCGCTGCTTGTTAGGTAATATGTTTTGGTTGCTTCATCTGCAAGGATGTAAGGATCGCTCATAATCATTTCATCAATAGTTATTGTGTCGATTTCACGTGGGTCAGTCACACTTGCACTCACCCTCATCCTTCTTCGAAAGGTACTATCGGACTTGTTAGTTTGAGGCATCCCAAAACCATTTGACCCCGGAGGAGCAGGAATTGTAACCGTCGGTACTAACTCTCTCTTTTTTCCGGTTATAGTTTGTTCTGTGCAATTTTGTTTTGAATTGCATGCTATCAGAATCATAACAAGGATTAGCAGCGAAAAATTAAGTTTTCTATTCATAATTCATTAATATTATTTTTATTTAAATAAAAATACCATTTTATTACTGTTTTAAAGGAAACTTTAGAAAGGCGCTCATTTTATTTTCAGTATAGTGTTCCCTCTTACCTCACTCTCACTCCCCACTCTGATTCCATGTGAGGTTGAGCGCGAGACTAAGGAAAATCAGAGTAATGTGCTCACTCCTACCTCGCTCTCACTCTCACTCTGATTTTAAGTGGGACGTACTGGAATCGAACCAGTGACCTCATGCCTGTCAAGCATGCGCTCTGAACCAAC